>DATBQC010000644.1:0-7107 GCA_036561065.1 Methylobacter sp.
AACGGTTCGAATTATGTTCTGGTGCAGCGAGGTTCTATGAATAATAGAAGGTGTAAAAGAGTCTTTGAGCCTCAAAAAATACTGTAATTTTTTGAGTGTGGGAAATGATGCGGCGTTTTCTAGCATTGGGGGCGACCGGTAAATCGGGTCGCCCAGATAGCTCTGCTATATTCCTGCGTGAATGTTGCCTTATGCAGTTAAATAGTGGGAGCTTGTGCTGTTAATGTTTCAATTGCGTCTGCCATTTTTGCCGGCAGTCGTATCTTCGAATTTAACTTTTAATGGTTTTCCGCAATATAGATTGCCGTCCAGTGCGGCTATCGCGGCTCTTGCTTCGTGGCCTTCCATGCCGATAAAGCCGAAGCCCCGGCATTTTCCGCTAAATATATCGGAAACAAGCTGAATGGAGCGGACTTTGCCGTATTCAGAAAATAAAGCCTGTACAGTTTCTTCAGTGGCTTCGCTAGGTAAGTTTCCTACAAAAATTCGTTTCAAAAGACATGTCCTAAATTAGGGGGTGAGTTGATCGGCCGGTTGAACCGGTTATGGTGCCACAACCCCGCACTCGTTGAACGCAGGGTTGGGTGTCAGAAAGTAAGGCGGTTTAAGCTGGGCTTACTTGTGATGCTTGTGGGCCTTTTGGGCCTGATTCTACGTCGTACTTAACCGCTTGGCCTTCAGCCAATGTGCGGTAGCCGCCGTCGCTGGCGATTGCAGAAAAGTGTACAAACACGTCTGCGCTGCCGTCGCTTGGAGAAATAAAACCAAAGCCTTTAGACTCGTTAAACCACTTAACAGTACCTGTTGCCATAAAATTACCTATATAAATCAATGAAAAATGTTTGATTGCAAATCATGCCGGGCAATTTTAAAAAGAAAAGCGAATGGAATTTCTGAAAAGTGCTGAATAACATGAAAACTTACAGTAGTAAGTCTCGCATTTGTGTGGAGTTCTGCCTACTGCGTCTTGCATTATAGAGGCTAATGCTTACTATAGCCATTGAAAATTTAGCAGGAGGCATTTTGTGTAGGGGTAAGGAGCCGTTTTGGTAAACCGCTAATGGCCGTTTCTAGGGCCAAAGTTATTGTAATAATTGTCACTATAATCATGTCGACGACTGTTTTCATCGGTAAAGTGATGATCATGACGGTGATAGTGAAAAATCGACGTTATCCCGGCCATAGCCATTATCATAATCCGGCCTTTCGCCATAATAGTTTCTGTGCATAATGTACCAGCTGCCGCATGCGTCATGACAGGATTAATAAGAATAGCGTTGTGGATAATAAACACAAGCGGACAGCGATAGCGCAAAACCGAAGCAGTATTGTTTGATGATCGAATTCATTTTTATAGCCCGCGACAGTTGACCCGAGCTAAATAATACCGGTAGATCACTGAATGTAGAATGGATCTGCTGGTACACATTGATACAACCCAAGGGAATACCATGAAATACCCCGTATTTGACGCACGCATCACCCCTGAAGGTCGCTTGGATGTATTGTCTAAGGCCGAAGTTACCAAACTACTCGATACCAGTCAGGGCGGCTTGTACCGGCTGTTCCGCAACTGCTCGCTTGCGGTATTAAATTGCGGCAGCACCTTGGATGACGGCAAGGAATTGCTGGAGCGCTATCCCGATTTTGAGATACGCGTCGTTCAGGAACAGCGCGGCATTAAACTGGAGGTTAAATCCGCTCCGGCCCATGCCTTTGTTGACGGCATCATGATCAAAGGCATCAACGAGCATTTGTTTGCTGTGCTGCGCGACATCATTTATGTTAGCGACGAGATCAATAATAATCGGATGTTTGAGCTGAATAGCTCGGACGGCATCAGCAGCGCCGTATTTCATATCTTGCGCAACGCCAAAATTTTGCGGCCGATGACCACGCCGAAAATGGTGGTATGCTGGGGCGGGCATTCAATCAGCCGCAAGGAATATGATTACACCAAGGTAGTCGGCCACGAGATGGGCTTACGCGGCCTGGATATTTGCACCGGCTGCGGGCCGGGTGCGATGAAAGGCCCGATGAAAGGGGCGACCATCGGCCACGCCAAGCAGCGGATAAAAACCGGCCAATATTTAGGAATAACCGAACCCGGCATCATCGCCGCCGAATCGCCCAATCCTATCGTCAACGACTTGGTGATCTTGCCTGACATTGAAAAACGCCTTGAGGCTTTTGTCCGCACCGGGCACGGCATCGTAGTGTTTCCCGGCGGCGCGGGCACGGCTGAGGAAATCCTTTATATACTGGGTATTCTGCTGCATCCTGATAATGAAGAGATGCCGTTTCCGCTGATATTTACCGGTCCGGATTGTTCTGGCGATTATTTCAGGGAAATCGACCGGTTTATTGCCGGAACCCTGGGAGAGTCCGCGCAGCAGCGCTATAAAATCATTATTGATGATCCTGTTCTGGTCGCGCAAGAAATGCTGGAGGGCATTCAGAGGGTGCGGCAATTCCGCAAAGAAAAAGGCGATGCCTATTATTTCAATTGGCAGCTTAAGATCGACCACGTGTTTCAGCAGCCGTTTATCCCCACCCATGACAACATGAGGAACCTGGCGCTACACAAAGAGCAGGAAAATCACCAGCTTGCCGCGAACCTGCGCCGCGTATTTTCAGGCATCGTGGCAGGTAACGTAAAAGACGATGGTATACGCGCCATCGAACAATACGGTCATTTCGAAATTTGCGGCGATGAGGACATCATGGCGCTGATGGATTCCCTGTTGGCTTCGTTTGTTGCACAGCACCGCATGAAATTGCCGGGGAAGACCTATTTGCCGTGCTACAAGATTATCAAATAATGAGGTTTTGGCTACAGGCGACTAATAATCGTTTATTCACCACGAAGACACGAAGGACACGAAGAAATAAATCTTCGTGTCCTTCGTGTCTCGGCAACTGCTCCATGCGTTGCTCTCGATCGCTGTTCCAGACGCGATTCTACCTCCCCCATCCATGGGGTCGTACCTCCTGCATCCGTGCAGTCGTTCGTGGTGATAATCTTTACTCGTTCCCATGTCGGAAAGTGGGAACGATATCCTCATGAAAGTCATCCTGACCGAAAAGCCCTCAGTCGCCCGCGACATAGCCAAATGCCTGAACATCAACAACAAGCGCGACGGCTATTTTGAGGGCAACGGCTATCAAATCACCTGGGCATTCGGTCATCTGGTCGAGTTGAAAGAACCGGACGAATACGACCCTGCTTGGAAACGTTGGACTTTGGAATCCTTGCCGATAATCCCCGAACAATTCGGCCTAAAAGCCAAAGGCGATGCTTCCGCGCAAAAACAGCTAAATACCATCAGAAATTTGTTCAAAGCTGCCGACGAAGTCATCTGTGCAACCGACGCGGGAAGAGAAGGTGAGTTGATATTCAGGTACATTCTGTCCTGGGCGGAATGTGTACAAAAACCGTTTAAACGCCTGTGGATTAGCTCCCTAACCGACGAAGCGATACGCAAAGGCTTTGCCGAGTTGCAGGAAGGCCATGCCTACGACGGACTTTATCGCGCCGCCAAATGCCGTAGCGAATCGGATTGGATTGTCGGCTTAAACGCCACGCGGCTGTATACACTGAAGTTCGGCCAGCAGGGCGGCCTATGGACGATAGGTCGGGTGCAAACGCCGGTGCTGGCGCTGATCGTACAAAAAGACGCGGAAATCAGCAATTTTGTAGCCAAAGATTTTTGGGAATTGCATAGCCTGTACCGGGACGCCGATTTTCAATATATCGGCGGACGATTCGATCACAAAGCCGATGCGGAAGCCCTGCTAAGCCGGATTGAAGGACGCGATTTCCAGGTTACCAAGGTCAAGGGCAAAAAGGAATCGCTCAGCCCGCCGTTATTGTATGATTTGACCGACCTGCAAAAAGACATGAGCATACGCCACGGACTGACTGCCGATCAAACTTTAAGCGCTACCCAGCAGTTGTACGAGAAAAAACACGTCACCTATCCGCGTACCGACAGCCGTTTTTTAACCAACGACATGAAACCGGGTGTGAAGCCGCTATTAACACAATTGCGTTCTAAATTTGGGCAACAGATCGAGCCCCTCGATCTCGATAAACTGACCTTAACCAGCCGCATCTTTAATGATGCCAAAGTGACCGATCACCATGCGATCATCCCCACGACCGCATTGCCGGGTTCGCTGTCGGGTCATGAAGCCCAAGTCTACGAGGCGATAGCCTTGCGGTATATTGCAGCGTTTTATCCGCCCTGCATCAAACAAATCACTACCGTTCTTGGCGAGGTTTGTGGGGGCGACTTCAGTCGCCCAGTAGGCGAAGTGGCGACTGAAGTCGCCCCCACAACAGTAAAATTCAAAACCACCGGCACGATGATCGAAGCGCCCGGTTGGCAAGTGTTGTTTAAAAATGATGGGTCAAGCCAGCCCGATAAAACGCAAAAAATCCTGCCCAACTTCGTACAAGGCGAAACAGGGCCGCAACAACCGTCGATAAACCAGGGTAAAACCACGCCACCTAAGCCTTATAACGAAGCGAGCTTGCTTGGCATCATGGAATCGGCGGGAAAAACTTGCGACGACGAACAACTCAAAGAAGCGTTAAAAGAAAAGGGGCTTGGCACACCGGCAACCCGAGCCTCGATTATCGAAGTGCTAATCAAGCGCAACTATATTCAGCGGCAAAAGAAGAACCTGCTCAGCACGGAGTCGGGGCGGCATCTGATCTCCATCATCGCCGACGACCGGTTAAAGTCTGCGGCCATGACCGGCGAATGGGAAGGTAAACTCAAAAAAATAGAACACAACAATTACGACCCCGACCAATTTATGGCCGAAATCATCCAGTTCACCCAAAAAATAAAAGACGAATCGGATCGGCCATTGTACGATCAAAGCCGCTTGGGGGACTGTCCGTTATGCGGGCAACCGGTTATCGAAGGCAGAAAAGGCTACGGTTGCAGCGACTGGAAAGCCGGTTGCCAGTTTGTGTTATGGAAGCAAATCTACGGGGTGCCGGTGACAAGGGACATGGCCTGCCAGTTGCTGCAAAGCAGCCGCACCCTACACAGTTACGCGATCAAGCTGAACGATGAGGTGTTCAATGCCCAGCTGACCCTCAGCAAACAAGGCGAGACGGGGTTTGTTAAAGCCGAATCGAGTCATTGGTCTGCGGCGCAAGAAATCCTTGCCGATTGCCCGCTGTGTAACGGTAAAATCGTTGAAACCTTAAAAGCCTACAGTTGTAGCGAATGGCGTAACGGTTGCAAAATGACGATCTGGAAAACTGTCGCACATAAAAAAATCACCGTAGCGATGGCTAAAAAATTACTCAGTAAGGGCGAGACCGGGATGCTGAAAGGTTTTAAATCAGCCAAAGGCGCTGAGTTTGAAGCCAACCTAAAACTGGTCGATGGTAAAGTTGAAATGGATTTTACAGGGCGTTAATAGAAATCGGGCCGAAAGATTGGCTGGCAACTCCTGATGCATTTATTTTCTGAAGTTCAGAGAAACTTGAGAATTTTGACTTCGCCTGTTTTTAAACAGCTTAAGAAAGGGCAGTGTAATATATGCCTATCGCATACCAGATTTCGATATCCTCTTTTTTTGATCGTAGAAGGGGCTAAAAACCGATGATGATAAGCAAAAAGTATAAGCTGCCATAAAAATTGCAAGGACTCCAACATGGATAAATCAACCGACGCCGATAGATTATTCCCAATCGTCGGTATCGGCGCTTCGGCTGGCGGGCTTGAAGCGCTCGAACAATTTTTCAGTCATATGCCTGATAACATGGGTATCGCTTTTGTCGTCATTCAGCATCTTGACCCCAATTACAAGGGCATGATGCCAGAATTGTTGCAACGCGCGACCGCGATGACAGTGTTAGAGGCGCAAAATCACATGCGCATAAAACCGGATTGCATTTATGTAAACCCTCCGAATAAAGAGTTGTCCATCCTGCACGGTAGGATTTACCTGCTCGACCCGGTTGCACCGCGCGGATTGCGCCTACCTATCGATACTTTTTTGAGTAGTCTGGCTGAAGACCGGCGTTATCAAAGCATCGGCGTCCTGCTTTCGGGGATGGGTTCTGATGGTAAGCTGGGCCTGCGCGCCATCAAGGAAAAGTCCGGTTTGGTACTGGTGCAGGATCCTGCCGATGCCAAATACGACAGTATGCCGCGTAGCGTTATTGATGCCGGGGTAGCCGACATTATCGACACTGCGGCGGAACTGCCGGCACATATCATCAATTATCTCCAACATCCCCCCAGAGATGTCTACGCCAGTTCCGAGCCGATACTGGAAAACAATTCCTTGAGCGCTCTCGAAAAGATTACCAAGCTGCTGCGTACTCGAACCGGCAATGATTTTTCTCTGTACAAGAAAAGTACAATATATCGACGCATTGAGCGCCGTATGGAACTGCACCAGCTTGATCATATCGCCACTTACGCGCGTTATCTGCGCGAAAATCCGCAGGAGCAGGATTTGTTATTCAAGGAGCTGTTGATAGGGGTTACCAGCTTCTTTCGCAACCCTGCGATATGGGACACTCTAAAAACCGACTCGATACCCGCGTTGCTGGCAAATTACCCTGACGGCAAGACCATAAGGGCCTGGGTGCCGGCCTGTTCCACCGGCGAGGAAGCTTATACGTTGGCAATCATCTTTCTTGAAGCAATCGAACAGGCCAAACCTAACGCCAGTTACCTGCTACAGATTTTTGCTACTGATCTTGATGAGGATGCGATAGCTCATGCACGCCAAGGATTTTATTCGGCCCATAGTGTCGCCGATGTTTCACCGGAACGACTGGCCCGTTACTTTTACCCCGAAAACAATGGCTACAGGGTAAAAAATGAAATCTGCGAAATGATTATTTTTGCGTCGCAGAACATTATCAATGATCCGCCGTTTACCCGGCTGGATATAGTAAGTTGCCGCAATTTGCTGATTTACTTTTCCGCTGAGCTGCAAGAAAAGCTGTTGCCGTTGTTTCACTATACGCTAAATTCGTACGGTCTATTGTTGCTGGGCTCTGCCGAAAGTACCGGTGCTTTCGGTTATCTGTTTACCCCATTGAAGGCTAAGGTACGGCTTTATCAG
>DATBQC010000645.1:0-6800 GCA_036561065.1 Methylobacter sp.
CGTGAGCTTAGCGATTTTTGATTTAGACAACACCCTGATTGCCGATGACAGCGACTACCTATGGGGACAGTTTCTTGTCGACCAAGGTCTCGTCGATAAAAATCACTACGAAAGCGCCAACGCTAAATTTTACGATGACTACAAACAAGGCACCTTGGATATTGTCGAGTTCCTTCGCTTTTCGTTGCAACCTTTAGCGGACAATGCCCCCGAGCAACTTTATCAATGGCGGTCGCAGTTCATAGAAGAGGCCATCAAACCGTTGCTGTTGAAATCCGCACAACAGCTGATCGACAAACATAAAAAACGGGGCGATACCTTGCTGGTTATTACCGCAACCAATCGCTTTGTAACTGAGCCGATCGTCAGGTTGTACGGTATTGAAAACTTGCTGGCGACCACGCCGGAATTTATTGACGGACGCTATACCGGCGGATTTAACGGCATCCCTTGTTTTAGGGAAGGCAAGGTCAAGCTGCTTGAAGCATGGCTGGAAAACTCAACCGAAACCATGCAGGACAGCTGGTTTTACAGCGATTCCCACAACGACTTGCCGCTGCTCCAACTGGTAGACAATCCCGTTGCGGTAGATCCCGATGAGAAACTGAGCGAATTTGCGAGTGCCGCCAACTGGCCGATCATCAGTCTCAGAAACGGCCAATGCCCAACGGATCATTTTCATAAATGAAAACATATTCACCACGAAGGCACGAAGGACACGAAGTATTATTTCTTCGTGTCCTTCGTGCCTTCGTGGTGAAGTTTTTTTAAATCGATTCTACTAGCACTCAATCTATCAAAAATGACTATCATGATGACATTCCCAACCATTGAATCTTTCGTCGGCAATACGCCTTTAGTCAGGCTGCAACGTTTGCCAGGCACTACCAGCAATACCATCCTGGTTAAACTGGAAGGCAATAATCCGGCCGGTTCGGTCAAAGACCGGCCGGCACTGAGCATGATTAAACATGCCGAATTAAGAGGCGAGATCAAACCCGGCGACCGGTTGATTGAAGCGACCAGCGGCAACACCGGCATTGCGTTGGCAATGGCGGCGGCAATTAAAGGCTATAAAATGACCTTAATCATGCCGGACAACATGAGCGAAGAACGCCGGGCTTCGATGAAGGCATACGGCGCGGAGATTATTCTGACGCCAGCCGCTGGTAGCATGGAGGCGGCGATTGATCTGTCCAGGGAAATGGAGGCTGCAGGTAAAGGCAAGGTGCTGGATCAGTTCTCCAATCCCGACAATCCGCGTGCTCATTATGAAGGCACCGGGCCGGAAATCTGGCGCGATACGCAGGGACAAGTAACCCATTTTGTCAGTTCCATGGGCACGACCGGCACGATTATGGGGACGTCAAAATTCCTGAAGGAACAAAACGGCGATATTCAAGTTATCGGCGTACAACCGGAAGGCGACTCAAAAATCCCCGGCATCCGACGTTGGCCCAAGGAATACTTGCCGAAGATCTATATGGCCGACCGGGTTGATCGGATTATCGATGTCGATCAGATTTCAGCAGAAAACGTCACCCGCGCTTTGGCGGCCCAAGAGGGTATATTCGCCGGTATTTCATCCGGCGGTGCCGTGCATGCAGCCTTGAGCTTGTCCAAAGAAGTCGAGAATGCGGTAATCGTGGTGATTATCTGCGATCGAGGCGACCGGTATTTGTCTACGGGCGTTTTTCCTGGCTAATGAAAGCCGCTCGTCCCGAGTCCCATTCGACAAGCTCATGACAAGCTTCGGCTATGCTCAGGAGAACCCTGTCGAAGGGTTTGTAGGGGCGTCCAACCAGTCGGTCTTCTTATCGTTCCCTCGTTCCGATGTGGGAATGCAGTATTTGACGCTCCAACGTCGGACTGAGCCGAGTTAATGTGGGTGCGTTTTGCAAAGATGGCCTTGGTCATCATCGTTGCTTTAACAACACCCACCGCCAATGCACTGGATAGCGTATCGCTTAATGTCGGAACCATTGCAAGGAACCAATGGCAATTGGAAGGCATCAATATCGCCTTAACCGACCTGTCGCAAAACCCGCAAAAACTGGCTTTAACCATCGCCAAGTTAAGTCTGCCCAAACCGTTTAACGACCTCAACCTAGTCAATATCCGCTGTACTGCTTTCACTTGGCAAAACAAGGAGCTGTTATGCAAACAGGGCAAGGCGGAGATTCATTCAAAACAATGGCAATCGCCAACTGCCGACTTTTCTTTCCATGTCACGGAAAAACGCAGCTCATTCAAATTAACCGATTTGCATCTAGCCGGTGGAATCGTTGCGGTTGAAGGCGAAGAGGAGGGCGAGCAATGGCAGTTGCAGATTAATGCCAAGGCCTTGGATGGCAAGTTGATTCAACAATTGTTGCCGCAGGAACGCTTCAAACTGAAAGCCGGAAAAATCGATGTTAAATTAAATGCATCCGGCAGTCATGCTCAGGTAAAAGAGTTTACCCTAACAACCGGGCTTAAGGATTTGACCGGCCAAAGCAAAGACGGGCGGTTGGCTACCGAAGCATTAATGCTGGAGACAACTCTGACTGCAAAAAATATAACCGCAGTTTGCGACTCTTGTCCCTCTCTTTCACTGGAAGAGGGTATATGGCAATGGCAAAGTCATACTAATATTAACGGCGGCGCATTATATGTAGAACCTTTATATCTGGAGGCAACCGGGCAAAATATTGCCTTGGACGCCCAAGGCGACTGGAGCGCATCAAACAAACAAGTCGAGATCAATTCGTTAAGCTACCGGCATTCAAAAATCTGGGAATTAAGCGGCAGTGCAACCGTTCAATACAAGGATGGCGCAAGTATTGAAAAGGCCGAGCTCTCGTTGACCAGCGGCAACTTGCAGGGCTTGTCCGCAACGTACCTGAAACCGTTTTTTGAACAGACGGTATTGCAAGGCGTTACGTTTGCAGGCAATTTAAAAGCAGACTTTTCCATTAACGACCAAGCCTTAACCGCGTTGGCGGCAACCTTTAACAATCTCGATGTTAAAGATGCCGTAAGTCGCGGCGAACTCCAGGGTGGCGTGGGTACGCTCAACTGGTCGAACGATGAAGACTTCAACCAGCCGTCGGAATTTGCCTGGAAGCAATTGCAGGTGCGCGCCGTACCCATAGGCCCTGCCGAGCTTTCGTTGTTGAGTAGGGCCGACAGTATCCGGCTGCTAAAAAAGACCCAGCTGCCTTTATTGGGTGGCGCAATCGCTATCAATCAATTCAGCTGGCAGGCCAAAAAACAGCAAGAGCCCGAAGTGTCCTTTGAAGGCGACGTAAGCAATGTGTCGCTTGAACAACTATCCCTGGCTCTGAACTGGACACCGTTATCGGGCACCATCAGCGGTCATATTCCCCGAGTCGAGTACAGCAACAAGACCCTGAGCCTGGGCGGCGAACTGATCGTCAATGTTTTCGACGGTGAAATTAAAGTCAGCAATCTGGCCTCGTCGGGATTGTTTACCGACTTCCCCAAGTTTCACAGCGATCTGGAAATCGACAACCTGGATCTGGATCAATTAACCGGCAAGTTTAAATTCGGCGGCATCACCGGTAAGTTATCGGGATACGTCCGGCAGCTGTACATGGAAAACTGGCATCCGGTGACTTTCTTCGCGTGGTTGGGTACGCCGGAAAACGATGATTCACGGCACAGAATCAGCCAAAAAGCGGTACAAAACATCGCCAACATCGGTGGAGGCGGCGCGGCTGATCTACTGTCTAAAAGCTTCTTACGTTTTTTTGAAACCTTCGGCTATGACAAGCTCGGTCTGGGCTGTTATCTGCATGACGGCGTGTGTCAGTTGATGGGCGTCAAGGCTACAGAATCCGGCTACGCCATTATCACCGGCGGCGGTCTGCCGCGAATCGATGTGATCGGCTATAACCCTCGTGTTGACTGGAATGTGTTGATGGAGCGGTTGAAGCGTATTACGGCATCAGACCAAGTCATTGTTGAATAACTGAAACTTTATCTTACCCGACTAAAGGCGTGATGCAGCCTTTCGGGCGTGCTGTCAGAATTTCCAGGGGTTCAGATAATCCTCGCCTGAGTCATCAATAATCCGCAGCATGCCATGCATATCGACATCATCGATAACTTCAAAAAGTGCCTGCTGGGAATCGCGAAACCGTTCTACAGATTCGGAATGGTTTATGTTTACAAGACCAATCCGGCGCTACATTTTCACCAAGCGATAAAAAATGTGCTTTGCTATCTCAGCCGTTGAGATATAAAGCGCAACGATGATGCCGAGCAAGCCCAGTAACCGAATCGGCAATGGCTCAAAACCTATTAAGGGCGCAATCGGCGTATAGGGTAACGCCACGGTGACTGCGACGATAGTCAGCGTTGCGGCAACCAGGTATTTGCCGGGGCGTGTAGCAAAAAACGGCTTGCTGCTACGCACCACAAACACGATCAACGCGGCTGAAACTACCGATTCCAGAAACCAGGCGGTACGGAATTGTTCGACAGAGACATCCAGCCACAACAGCAGGCCGAAGGTCATGAAATCGAACAAGGAGCTGACGAAGCCAAAGGTGATCATGAATTTGCGGATGAATTTAATATCCCAACGCCTAGGTTGCGAGACCATGTCCGCGTCGACATTATCCGAGGCGATGGTCATTTCCGGGAAATCGGTCAGCAAGTTGGTCAACAAAATCTGCTTGGGCAATAACGGTAGAAACGGCAAAAATAACGATGCGCCCGCCATGCTGAACATGTTGCCGAAGTTGGAGCTGGTTGCCATGAACACGTATTTCAACGTATTGGCGAAGGTGATGCGTCCTTCGCGAACGCCCTGCACCAGTACCGCCAGGTCTTTTTCCAACAGCACAATTTCGGCGGTTTCCTTGGCAATATCGGCGGCGCTTTCGACAGAGATGCCGACATCGGCGGCATGCAGCGCGGACACATCGTTAATGCCGTCGCCCATATAGCCGACCACAAAACCGGCCTTTTTCAGCGCAATGATGATGCGTTCCTTCTGGTTGGGTTCGACTTCGGCGAATAAATCGACATCGGCCACTTTATTTATCAATGCCGGGCCGCTCATTTTTTCAATTTCCGGGCCGGTCAAGATTTCGTGTTCTGCAAGCCCCAGTTGCTTGCTGACGGTGGCCGCTACCAGACGGTTATCGCCGGTAATGATTTTGAGTGTTACCCCTAATTCGCGCAGTTGCTTGATCGTCTCGGCACAGTCCGCTTTGGGCGGATCGAAAAATAACAGAAAGCCTAAAAAGCGCATTCCGGCTTCATCTGTTTTATCAATTCGTGCCTTGGAATCCATGGGCTTATAGGCCAGTCCCAAGGTACGAAATCCCTGACGACTGAAGTCTTCGTAACGCTGCTGAATTTGACCTGACGCCGACGCTATCGGCGTCAATGTACCGTCGGCATTTTCCGCTTCAGAGCAGGCGGCAAGAATATTGGTCAACGCACCTTTGGTGATCAACATGTTTTCGCCTTGTTTTGAAATCAACAGGCTTAAGCGTTTGCGGTAAAAATCATAAGGAATTTCCGCCAGTTTTTTGCAGTCTTTTACATCGAACTGCCGATATTGCCGGATTGCTTCATCGATGGGATTGCTGAACCCGGTTTCATAAACCGAATTAAGGTAGGCATACAATGCCACCTTTTCGCTGGCGTTGCCCGACAGGTCAAGCGTATCGTGCAGATGCACGGTGCCTTCGGTCAAGGTGCCGGTTTTATCCGAACACAATACATTCATGCTGCCGAAGTTTTCGATGGAAGCCAACTGTTTGACGATGACCTTCTTCTCTGCCATGCGCTTGGCACCATGAGCCAGATTGATGCTGATGATTGCGGGCAGTAATTGCGGTGTTAAGCCGACGGCAAGCGCCAGCGCGAACAAAAAAGAATCCAGCACGGCTTTTTCAAGATAGACATTCACCGCGAAAATAAGAATCACTAGTATCAGCGTGATTTCCATCAACAGATAACCGAAGCGCCTGATGCCACGCTCAAACTCGGTTTCAGGTGCTTTCAGCTTGATGCGCAGGGAAAGTTTGCCGAATTCGGTGGTTTGCCCTGTTGCAACCACTAGCGCTGTGGCATCGCCGCTCTGTACATGCGTTCCCATCCACAAGGCGTTGGTGCGCTTACTTAATGCCGTGTCTGCCGGCAACACGCCGGGCAATTTTTCGACCGGGTAGCTTTCCCCCGTCAGGATGGCTTCATCGACAAACAGGTTGTCGGATTCCAGGATTAAACAATCACCTGGAATAACATCCCCGGCCTTGAGCAATATAATATCGCCAGGGATCAGGTTTTCGGCGGCGATCTCCGTTGCAATGCCGTCTCGAAGCACGCTGACCTTGATTTGCACGATCTCAAGCAGTTTTTCTATGGCGTTGGCAGCGCCTTTCTCCTGCCAGAATCCTAACAAACCGCTGATCAGCACAATCGTTAAAATGATTGCCGCATCCAGTCGGTCATGTAAATAAAATGACAAGCCGGTGGCAAAAAGCAGTATCAGGATAATGGAACTTTTAAACTGGGCGAAAAACAGCTGCAAGTTACCGGTTTGTTTTTTATTGTTCAGCCGGTTTGCGCCATAGCGCTTTATGCGCTGATTGGCTTCTTCATTGTTTAATCCTTGGGTTGTCGTAGCCAGTTGTTTGAGTTGCTGTTCAGCGGGGATATTCCAGAATGTATTGCCAGTTTCAGTTTTATTAGGCTTTGAAGCGTTTATCATGACTCAATCCTGATTGTGATTTGGTGCTGTGTACCTGCTATTTTAGTCAACAGCGTATCTTTTAGAG
>DATBQC010000646.1:0-1673 GCA_036561065.1 Methylobacter sp.
TTCTAAAAATCATCCAAGAACCAAATCTATGATAATTGCTAATATGGCTGGTGCTGCAATAACGAGATTGACACTGGCTAAAATTAAAGACATCCAGATTCCAATTCCTCCAATAACTATGCAACAAAAGTTTTCTTTGATTTATTGGAATGTAAGAGCAACGTTAGAAAAAACTTGTAGCTGTACTATTTTTTCAGATAATGAATTTAATTCACTCAGCCAAAAAGCCTTCGCCGGTGAACTTTAATGCTAACCAAATAAAGGAAAGAATATGCAAACCCTACAAATACAACTTCCTGACACTATCAACATAGACACTCAGGAAATTCAAATGCTACTTGCCAGTAAACTTTATGAAAAAGGCGTGTTATCGGTAGGGCAGGCAGCACAAATGACAGGTCTTTCTAAAAGGACTTTTATGGAGCTGTTGGGTCATTATCAGGTATCGGTTTTAAATTATCCTGCCGAAGACATCATGCAGGATTTTGAAAATGCCTAAAATTGTTTCTAATACCAGTTGTCTGATTGTATTGGATAATATTGATGCGCTATATTCTGCAAAAACTTTACCAAAACATTTATCTAACCGAAGAAGTCGCTCAGGAATTCGGCAAACCGTTAGAAAACTGGATGCGTGTTGTTAGTGTTAAAGATAAAAATTATCTGCGCATATTAAACGCCAGTGTCGATTTGGGTGAAGCCAGTACCATCGCGTTGGCGCTCCAAATGCAAGAGGATAACGTGATGATACTTGATGACTTGAAAGCCAAACAACAGCACGTCATTAGCTCAGTCGCGGATATTTTTACCCAGCTTAAAAATGCAAACTTCAGGATTTCTGAAAAATTGGAAAAAGAAGTTTTAAGACTAGCCGGTGAGCTTTAATGCTAACCTAATGAAATTCGAAAGCAGGAGAAGCCAATGCAAGCCTACTATGAAATAGAAACCCAAATCCCACAAAATCATCAGTTAAAGCTGCAATTGCCCGACACCATTCCAGTGGGGCATGCCAAAGTTGCAGTCATTTATGAATTACCGGAAGTAACAGAAAATAAAGCCGTAAAAATGGCTGCGTTTTTAAATGCCTTACCTGATGAAACAGATGAGTCGGGCTTAAGTCGTGAAGCAATAAACGATTACATACAGCAAGAACGCCAAGGCTGGGATTGATATGGCGGCAACTTATATAGACAGCTGCATGGTTATCGGTCTGATAGAAGGCGATACCGAGCAGCGCAAAGCCTTAAAAAACTATCTGGCTTATCAGACTGTTTTCAGTTCGGAGTTAGTAAGGCTGGAAGCCCGAATATTGGCTATTCGGCAGAAAAAGGAAGCGCAACTTCAACTGTACGATGTATTTTTTGCCGCCTGTGAATTTGTGGATTTAAGTCGTGCGGTTTTTGATCTGGCCTCTGTATTACGCGCCGAAAGCAATCTAAAAACACCAGACGCATTGCATCTGGCTGCCGCCATACAGGCAGGATGCGATGAATTTTGCACTAACGATAAGCAGTTGGTTAAAGTCGCTACGCAACGTATTAAAGTCATTGATTGGGATATGCTGTTACAGAATTAATAATTCTAATTACTTTGACCGTCACTTGGCTGTATCCATAAAAATTTTTACTAAGTAACAATTTTTATTATTTTTCCTGCTGGCAGGCGGGTCGTTT
>DATBQC010000647.1:0-6168 GCA_036561065.1 Methylobacter sp.
AGATGCCGAACACCGGCTTGTTGAACCGCAAAATCTCCTCGAACAAACCTTGTTTTTTCAGCCATTGCAAATCGCGGATCACGGTCTTGCTGCCCGGCAACAGCACCATATCGAAGCTTTCCAGCGGCCGGTAATCATGGATCAGCTCGACATAAAGCTCCGTATCGCCCATCAACACATCGAGATCGTTATAGTTGCTCAGGCCCGGATAGGCGATAACTGCAATGCGGATTTTTGCATCGTCCAGGCGTTGCCGGTAATTGCGCAGCGACTGGGAATCCTCCATGTCGATATTCAACGGTTTAAACGGCAGCACGCCTAAAACGGGAACACCGAAACGCTCGGTGATGATCTTCTCGCCCTCGTCGAAAAAACGCCGGTCGCCGCGAAATTTGTTAATCACCACGCCGATCAGGTTGCTGCGCATAACGGGATCCATCAACTCCAGCGTGCCGTAGATCGACGCAAACACGCCGCCGCGCTCGATGTCCGCGACCAGGATATTTTTGGTATTGAAGCTGTTGGCGACAAAGGTGTTGGACAAGTCTTTATTCAATAAATTCAACTCGACCGGGGAGCCTGCGCCTTCTGCAACGATCAGGTCATAGTCCTGCTGTAACTGGGAAAATGCCCGCTTGACCTGCTGTTTCAATCTGTCGATTTCGGCATAATAATCGGCAATTGACTGGTTTTGATAAACCAGCCCGTTGACGATCACCTGCACCGAACCGTTGCCATGCGATTTAAGCAGCACGGGGTTGAACAGATAACTCGGTTCGACGCGCGCGGCTTCCGCTTGCAGACATTGCGCCCTGGAAATCTCTCGTCCTTCTTTGGTGACCGCAGAATTATTGGAGACGTTTTGTGCTTTAAACGGTGCGACCTTCAAGCCCTGGTCGGCAAAAATACGGCACAAGGCCATGACCAGCGTGGTTTTCCCGGCATCTGAACTGGTGCCGAATACGGCTAATGGTTTCATTTATAGTTTCTTTGTTAGAGCTGATATGACTGGCATAAAGGGCTATCTGCATCGCGAAGGCATGAGCCTTTATCTAAAGGCGTAGGCCGGAATAAGGCAGACCAAGCGTAGCACTGGTCGGGCGTTTCCGGCAATTTCGCGCAGTGATGCCGGAAACGCCTATTTTCGCTTTCGCTCAAACAGGCTTATTCCGGCCTACGGGCTAATAGCTTCACAAATGGATCTCTTTTAAACTGTGGGCAAGTTGGGCTATAGCCTGTTCATCCTTCACGGCAAAACGCACATGGCTTTTGTTCAGGCCCTCAAAATTGTCGCAGACGCGGATTAAAATCCGCGAAGGCTCCACAAATGCCTGCAACTGATAACCATCGCCACCGTTTGCCAAGCGCGCCAGCAGAAAGTTGGCCTGTCCCGGATAAATCTTATCGAACAAGCCGGAATCTTGCAGCGCTTGATGTAGTAAAGCCCGTAAACGCGCGGTCTGCTGGCGGGTTTGTTCGATGAACGCGGTATTCGCCAGCGCTTGCTGCATATAGGCCATGTCCAGGCTGGACAACTTCCATGCCGGTTCGAAGCGTTGCAGTTCCTTGATCGCCGCTGTTGCCGCCAGAATAAAGCCGATGCGGATACCGGCGCAGCCGTAAAATTTGCTTAACGATTTAATCACATAAAGTTTGTCGTAATGCGTTATCTGTTCTGCCACCGAATCGGCTACGCAGAAGTCCAGGAACGATTCATCGATGATGATCGTGCAATCTGCCGCCTGCCATTTTTCCAGCAACTCTTGCAGCTCGTAAAGCTGGCCGTCCGGCGTGGACGGGTTAACAAAAATCACCGTGCTGCGTTCGGGAATATCCGCCAATAACTGACTAAACCGGTCGATGCTATACACATTGCAACCCAGCTCTCCCGCAATATGCGCATACTCTCCATATAAGGCCGCATATAAAACCAAGTCTTTCGGCTGCAAGCCGCGCAACAGGGCGAAGATAGCCGCGCTCGCGCCGTTAAATAGTTCAATGTCAACGCCAGCAGGAACTGGATAGCGCTGATCGATCGCCTGTTTTAGCAATCCGTAGTCAGGATCGGCATAAGGGGTAAGCTGAACGTTTTGCAAACAGCTTAAATCGACGGCCTGCTCCGGGTTAATGTTGGCCGAAAAATCCAGCACCTGTTCCGGCAGGCAGCCAAGACGCCGGGCGAACTGATAAATATTGCCGCCGTGGTTCATTGATAACTTAAGTATTTGCCAAAGCAAGCTTTGGACTCCAGATGCCGGAGTTCAAAGCTTGCTTTGTACCGTATGCGCACGTGGTTCATTATAAATTGATGTATTCGATGTAAAGGTAATCGTCAGCCTGACGCAGTTTATGCACGGAACCCGAATCAATCCGCAGTTGAAACGAATTGGTTAAGGGCAGGTTCAAGGCGCGAGCCAGCAAGGCGCGAATAACACCAGCATGGGTTATCACCAAAACCTGTTCGGCTTCGGTGGCTAATAAATCCAGCCAAAAGCTGCTCGCACGCTGATACAAGTCTTCAAAATTCTCGCCTTTGGGCGGTGCGGCGGTCACAAAATTGTTCGTCCAGTGCTGCAAGACGTCGGCGTCGATGTCGTCAAAACGCTTGCCTTCCCACTCGCCGAAATCAAGTTCCTGCAAACGCGCATCGGTGGTCACTGTGTCCGAAAAGGTCTCCGCTAATTGCAGGCAGCGCGTTAATGGGCTGCTGAAAACCTTGCAGGCCTCGTCGAACTCGGGCAGTTTGTCATGCAGGTTTCCCATCTCGTCAGGAAAACTATTCGCCAGGGCAATATCGCTTTGACCGTAACACAACCCCGGATCGGTAGCAGTTTGGGTGTGGCGAATTAAATAAATATCCATAAGGCACTCACGCTTAAATAAAAAATAGTCTCGGCAACTTGCTGGCTTGCGCCCAGGCAATCGCCGGTATAGCCGCCGATACGGCTGTAAAAATAATGTCCCAGAAGGATAGTCCCAAGCAATACGGGGATAATTGTCAGCGTACACAATGCAGGCAACAAGGCCAACGGCAACAACGCTATAAAGGTAGCAAAAGCCAATTCTCGGAAATCAGGCTTATAAACCGCGCCCGATGATTTACTGTCATTTCCACGCGCATAAGTATAACGCTGCATCAGCAACAGCGGCGACAACCGGCTGATGCCGTGCCCAGCCAGCAACACTATAGGCACGGCGGAGGCAGGCATTTCGATTAGCACATTGATCTTCAACAACAGCATCAACAGCAGCCCGAGAAAGCCGTAAACCCCTATATGGGAGTCTTTCATGATTTCCAGAATGCGCTGTTTATTCATGCCGCCGCCGAAACCGTCGCAGACATCGGCAAAGCCGTCTTCATGCAATGCACCGGTCAGCAAAATACCGGCAATTATCGCCAGAATTACCGCCGTAGCCGGCGGCCAAACTAAATCCGCCAGGTAAAATACTAAAGCGCAGATGCCGCCAACCAGCCAGCCGATCAACGGCAAATAGATAGCCGCCTGAGGTAACCGTTTGTAATCCAATGTTTGAGAATGGGGTAGGCGAGTGTAGAAGCTGATGGCCAGTAGGAATAGTTGTTTATCGTTCCTACGCTCCAACGTGGGAACGCATCCGGCAACGCTCCAGCATTGCCAAACGCGACGCCGGAGCGTCGCTAATTGCATTCCCACGCTGGAGCGGGGGAACGATGGTATTTTCATTGGTATTTTTGCATAACCGCTTCGTACGACTGCATGGATGCAGGAGGTAGAGCAATGCAGGAGCAATTTGCCGAGCTTACCGTTTTTAGCTCACCCGCTTTATAGGCTTGCCATCTTTTTTGAGCCTCTTCGCGCCAAATAGTATCAATTTTCAGATTGGGTGTATCCAAATTGGCAAATGCTTTTAAAGCAGGCGAAAGGTTCAAGGTAAAAAACCTTGGGCCTTTAGCCTTGAACCTTTCGCCTGTTTTTTTCAACGATCAACCCCGGCCTCAGCAAACGTAGCCATCTCGTTCAAAAACACTACTGCCGATTGCACCAGCGGGTAAGCCAAGGCAATGCCGGAACCTTCGCCCAAGCGCAGTTCCAGATTCAGCAACGGTTTTGCATTGAACTGATGCAATAAAGCCTGATGGCCCTGTTCGCTTGAAACATGGCTGAATATGCAATAATCCAGCACGTGAGGATGCAGCTTTTGAGCGACTAACAGCGCAGTGCCGGCAATAAAGCCGTCGACTAAAATAAGCATGCCCAATTCGGCGGCTTTGAGATAAGCGCCGACCATCATCGCGATTTCAAAACCGCCGAAAGTGGCCAGTACGTCTAAAGTCTCTGTTACCGCTCTATGCAGATTTAACGACCGCTGCAGTACGATGACTTTGTGTTGCAACTGCGCGTCGTTTAAACCGGTGCCCCGGCCTACACAACGCACTAGCGAGAGGCCGGTTAAACGGTGCATCAGTAGTGCGGCGGATGAACTATTGCCGATACCCATCTCGCCAAAACCGATGCAGTTGCAGCCGTTTTGATGTTGCCGTAAAACATGATCCGCTCCCGCTTGCAGGGCTTTGGCGCATTCCTCGGCGGTCATCGCAGGGAGGGTTAAGAAGTTCTGAGTGCCTTTGCCGATTTTTGCATCAATCAGTTTGGGGTGACTGGTCAAATCAGCGTTGACTCCCGCATCGACAATCAACAAATCTATGTTGTGTTGCCGAGCAAAAACACTGATCGCCGCACCGCCGGCCAAAAAGTTGGCGATCATTTGTCTGGTCACAGTCTGGGGATAAGCGCTGACCCCGGCTTCCACAATACCGTGGTCACCGGCAAAAATAAGGACACTCGGTTTGTTTAAGCTGGGAGTCAGGCTGTTTTGAATGCGCCCAATCTGTAACGCCAGAGTTTCCAATTGCCCCAGGGAACCCCGAGGCTTGGTTTTCTGGTCGATTTTGCTTTGTAAAGCAGCATTAAGTGTTGATGCAAGCGGGGGGATGACGAAATTTAGCGGCACGGTGTATTCCAAACATTTTCAAATAATAAATCTTTAAGGTCTTTACGATCCGCCCATTGCTCTTGTTCAAGCATAGGTTTGTCGTAGAATTTATCGACATATCCGAGACATAAAACTGCAAACGGCTGACTGCCTTCGGGCATGTTTAACAAGGTTTTCAGGGCCTCCGGCTCGAACATGGACACCCAGCCCAAGCCTATACCTTCGGCCCGTGCCGCCAGCCACATGTTTTGTATGGCGCAGGACAACGATGCCAGATCCATTTCCGGCAAGGTACGGCGGCCGAATATATACTGTTCCCGCTGCTCGCACAAGGCGGCAACCAGCACTTCCGGACATTCCAGTATACCTTCCACTTTCAGCCTCATAAACTCGTCTTCGCGTTCCTCCAAAGCCTTGGCGGTGCGGATGCGTTCTTGTTCGACCAGCGTGTGTATGGCTTTACGAAGCTCCGGGCTGCTGATGCGCATAAACCGCCACGGCTGCATAAATCCGACGCTGGGCGCATGATGCGCGGCATCAAGCAGCCGGTACAACAGCTCCGGATCGATCGGGTCAGGCAAAAAGTGGCGCATATCGCGACGCTCGTAAATGGCGCGATAGATGGCGGCACACTCCGCATCAGAGTAACGGTTTTGGGTCATAGTTTTTCGTGTTTATCGTAATCCGACTTACACATTATACGGATGATCGGCCTCAAAACCATGCACCTTGGCTTTGGTGGTGAAAGCCGGCGGCATCCAACCCTCGACTGCCAGGGATGGCGGCCGAGACTGCTCCCGGCAGTCCTCGGCATTTCCTCCCTCCCTGGAGGTCAGAAGTGTCGCAATCGGTAGGGAACCGATGCGACCCTGTTTTTGCCCAGCGAGAAATTCTGCCAACCACAAAGCTTGATTGCGTATCGGTAAAATAAAAGCGTAGAGTTTTCCGTTCGGCAGCTCGGCCACATCGCCCAGCGCGTAAATGGACTCGTCGCTGGTCTGCAAATATTGGTTAACTTTGATGCCGCGGCCTATTTCCAGGCCTGCAAGTTCCGCCAACTCGGTACGCGGTTTAAATCCGCAGGCAACAAGCAGCCCATCAAACTCGGCTGTTACTTCGGTTCTTACGCAAACCTTGTCTCCGGCAACTGCTTCCTGCGTTGCTCTACCTTCTGTATCCATGCAGTCGTCTTCT
>DATBQC010000648.1:0-1543 GCA_036561065.1 Methylobacter sp.
CGCCTGCGAATGGCGCACGACGATGATGTCGGGACGCATGGCGTTGAGCGTCATGGCCGTGTCGATCAGCGTCTCGCCCTTGCTTTCCGAGGATTGCGCGACCGACATATTCATCACATCGGCGCCAAGCCGCTTGCCGGCAATCTCGAAAGACGCCTGCGTGCGGGTCGAGGCCTCGTAAAACAGATTGATCTGCGTGCGCCCGCGCAGATTGGACCGCTTCTTTTCGACCTGCCGAGACACCTCGATGGCGTCCTCGGCGAGATTAAGAAGCGCCAGAATGTCCGGGCGCGACAGGCCCTCGATCCCGAGCAGATGGCGGTGGGGGTAGTGATTTGGGGCGGGGTCTTGCGGCATGGGTGGGTGATAGCAGGTTTGTGGCGGGGGCGGAATCGGGGTTTCCTTCAAAGAACTAACGTCTTCGCCGCCAAACAGCTTGCTTTTGCGATTCCGCACCGCGCAAAAAGGGCTGTCAATGGACCGCTATGGTTATCCGCTTCCGACCCCAAGGCGGAAATGCGCGCTCGACAACACATTTCCACAGCTTAGCTGAGAGGCAGGCTAAGGTATTCACCAATCAGCAAATCCGTCTGCCTTACCACGCGCTACGTCCTTTTCATAAGATTTCAGCAAGCTATTGCTTAGTTCTTCAATTTGCTTAGGGCTCTTTAGGTCGGCTTTATAGTCAAACGCAGCACCCTTTGCATCGACCTCATAATTCAGATCTATAATCAAAGTCCCGATGATCGCGCCACATCTCGTATAAAAGTCGCTCTCCCGCCCGACGGGAATGCTCTGCGGATTCCTCATAAATTCACAGGCTTTCTTGTCGCTGCGCAAAATCGTCGATAGCACGGAGGCAAGAAAATATTTTGTCAATGCATAATGCGCCAGCGGTTTGAGTGTTATGCCATCAAGACGATCTTCGATGGCGTTCATTATTTTTATGATATGTATGATTCTGGCGGCGTTTACCTCCCTTCTTCCAAAAATCTCCGCATATTTTTCATCAAATATCTTGTAAATTTGATGACAAGACCACGGCTCCTTAATATCTATTGCCAGAAGCGCGCGCCCTGCCGTTTCATTACTGATAATGATTCTATCTTTGGGAGATTTCTCGCCACGCTTGATTTCAAAAAAATATTCACTCGAAACGCTTTCCATCTCAGATTGAAGTCGCGTCATCAACGTGTGATTCGATCGTAGATCACGCGGCTTAATCGCATTTTGGTTGTTGCTGTATTCAGTAATTTTTCTTGCAAGAGCCTCATCGTGGAGAGCTATAACACGAACCAATACACGAAGGTCATTACTGAGCTTCGATTTGGAATTAAAAAACGTCGTTATGCTCTGAGCACCGTTAACAACCGAATAATTTTTTATTGTTAACGTATCCGCGCTTCTTTCTGCTGATTCACAAAGTATTATTACTCCATTGTGAAAAAGTGGAAAATTTCTATGTTCTTTCTTTATTTCAATCGAGCCCTTTATCGACTTGTTAACAGGAGTGTTGCCTAGATCATGCCGAACGTTTTTCGTA
>DATBQC010000649.1:0-1798 GCA_036561065.1 Methylobacter sp.
TCAATATTCACAGGACAGATATCGACCCGACCCTTTTCCTCATCACCCACCACCATCCAGATGAACAAATCATCACCTTCATCCTGAAACGCTGGAAGGATCTCAACAATGTCTCCACGCTGACAAGAAAAGGACCTGGCGCATGGCGCTACTATCTTCGACTGTTTTTTCATGACCATTCTCCTCACCGCCATTAAATCTTGGCAAAGCCAAACCAACAATAACATGCAAATAAATATTTAATTTCTTATGCAAACGGATGAATATTTAAATATTTAAGCGTTTAATACCAATTTCATAGGGAAATCATACTCTTTATTGCGCTCACTGAAAAGAAAAAAGCGCAGAACTCTGCGCTTTTCAATCTAAACAGTTAGCTCACCCCACACCGGCTTCAACGTCGCATGGCATGTAGCTGCGGACGAGTTCTTTTCACATACTTGGCGAAGCACAATCATCTCGATTATCCAATGTTGCCAAGATTCTGGAGAGCTCTGCTTTATTGAGGACTGGCGTTGCCCCACTTAACACGAGGGCCATCGCAGATTCCGCCTGCACGCGAGAATCATAAGGCCCAGCTATGTTCTGCTGTTGCTCAACGTCGAATATGACAAATGGAGCGTTCTCCCCATCTCCTGCGAAATTGCCATCTTCCCCGATGCCATCCACGACCAAGTTCATGCCATCGTTTATTTTCGTGAACTGAGGATCGCGTTGCAGTTGAAGCGTGACCGTGAAATCAGCGGGAAATTCTGCAATTTCCTTCATCACATAATCTGTCGCCGAGACAAAAAGACCCTTCCGTTCGTCGTCATATTTTTCCGTCATCGCGCCAAGCGACGTCAATAAATCGACTGACGCTTTTTCACATTCAATAAACACGCGCTTTCTTTGCACGCTCAAAAGCGCGGTTTCTGCATACGCAATTTCAATTAAATTCGACAACACCACATTGCTGTTCGCACCACGTAAAAATGCAATCGTGCCGCTACGGTGATCCACCTCATTCGCGCCACGCTGTAACGCCGTGTCGATCTTTTCCTTCACACGCTTCTCCAGCGCAGCAAGGCCTGTCGCAAACGCAGCCCGTGACAGCCCAACAGGATAAATATCCTGCAATTCTTCCGGTGGCACGCGGATGCCGTAATGATCCGCATCGAAATACAAAAGGGACTGTTTGTCTTTGATAAAGCTGATGTCGCCGACGACCCAAGGCTGCGATCCTCCATCCAACTTGTGGCACAGCGTGCCTTCAGGCACAGTCACTTCGCGACCTTCACACGTCGTTTTGAATGCCTTGCGCAGCACGGCTGTATGCGTCCAGGCTGTCGGTGTATTTTTTTTCGCGCTCTTTTTCATCACATCTTCCTTTGCTTAAATAACCAGTTACGCGTGCTGCGCAGAATAAGAATACCTGGGAAAATCCGCTACCTTTTTATAACCGTCGAAATACACTTCATCGGCACCCAACGCTTGCCATGCTTGAACGGCAATTTGTAACCGCCAAAAAATACCGGCAACAATTTTATTGTCCGGCACTGGACTACCGATCACCGCAACAAACTCATCCAACGACATCCATCCTGTCAGAAAATCGTTGCCATCCTTATCGCAGGCGAGTCCTTGCAAATTGCAATCAAAATATTTCCGCCAGCGACCGCACCCAATAAAATCAAGCAACACCTTGCCTTCTACCGGCGATAGCGCCAACGGTTCGCCGATATAACCGCTTACCATGCGCATCCCTATGTTATCGTGCTGTTCGGCCAATTTAATCAGCACAGGATCATCACTCAAC
>DATBQC010000650.1:0-1693 GCA_036561065.1 Methylobacter sp.
AATCCGCAGAGGAAGCACGCGCATGAAACCTAGCCGCATAACTGAATGTAACGAATGGATTTTGGCGCGTTTTCCGCTAACCAAACTCTGGAATGAACACATGGCGCATTATTACGCGCCGAAAAACTTCAATTTCTGGTATTTCTTCGGCTCACTGGCTTTGCTGGTGCTGGTTAACCAGATCCTGACCGGTATATTTTTAACCATGAACTACAAACCGGATGCCAAACTGGCGTTCGATTCCGTAGAATACATCATGCGCGATGTAAACTGGGGCTGGCTGATTCGCTACATGCACTCAACCGGTTCATCGGCATTTTTTATCGTTGTCTATCTGCATATGTTCCGCGGTCTGCTTTACGGTTCGTTCAAGCATCCACGCGAACTAATCTGGATTTTCGGCATGCTGTTGTTCGTCGCCCTGATGGCCGAAGCGTTCATGGGATATTTGCTGCCTTGGGGACAAATGTCCTACTGGGGCGCGCAGGTTATTATCTCGCTGTTCAGCGCCATTCCTGTTATCGGCGATGATTTGTCGCTGTGGCTCAGAGGCGATTATGTAGTTTCCGACGCCACCCTTAACCGGTTCTTCGCCTTTCATGTTATCGCAGTGCCACTGGCCTTGGTCATGCTGGTTTTTCTGCATATCGTGGCCTTGCATGAAGTGGGTTCCAACAACCCTGACGGCATTGAAATTAAGGATTCCAAAGACCCCTGGGGGCACCCTGTAGACGGCATCCCGTTCCATCCCTATTACACCGTCAAAGATATTGTCGGCGTGGCCGTATTCATGTTGTTTTTCGCCACGGTTATTTTCTACATGCCTGAAATGGGCGGTTATTTTCTCGAACACGCCAATTTCATCCCGGCTGATCCGATGAAAACCCCTGAGCACATAGCTCCGGTTTGGTATTTCACGCCTTTCTACGCCATTTTAAGAGCAATTCCCGATAAATTTGCCGGTGTTATCGGCATGGGCGGGGCGATTGTCGTGTTATTCCTGTTGCCTTGGCTGGATCGCAGTCCGGTCAAGTCGATTCGCTATCGCGGCGGCATATACAAAAAAGCGCTGGCTCTGTTTGTAATCAGTTTCCTGGCGCTAGGCTATTTGGGTACGCAACCGGCAACGCCGACAGCAACGATATTTGCGCGAATTTTTACCGCGATTTATTTCGGCTTCTTCCTATTAATGCCCCTGTATACCCGCTGGGAAAAAACCAAGCCAGTGCCAAAACGCTTAACCTCAGTACATAGTCTTGAGGAGCAATTGCCTGCACTAATTGAGGAAATTACCGTATTAAAACCAGCAGCTACTGAAATTGGTCATACTGCTTTTAAAGGCTCTTCTTTTACCAGACAACCTAATCCCGAAGGCATAAGAAACGTTATTAGTCGGTTAGCAAAAAAAGCAAAAGGGAGTCTGGATTAATATGAAAAATTTAATGGCATTACTTTTATTGTTATTAGTGTCTTTTGGGGTTGCCGCCTCGGAAGACATTGAACTGCAAGAAGCAAATATTAATCTTTCCAATAATGCTTCATTGCAACGGGGGGCGAAACACTTCGTTACTTATTGTCTGGGCTGTCATTCGATCAAGCACATCCGTTACCTGCGTATCGCGCTTGATACCGATATGGATCAAAAAAAGATGTTGCAGGAAATTGCCCCAGAAGGAGCCAACATCTATAACCA
>DATBQC010000651.1:0-11925 GCA_036561065.1 Methylobacter sp.
AAATATGCGGCCGGAGTCTGGAAGCGTAACCATGTGCCGAAAGGCTTGCTATGGTGCGTTGCTCGTTATCATGATTGGCGCAGAAGACATTCTTAATATTTTGAGTGGAAATAGGGAGAGCAACTACCCTTTCCCAAGCTAATATTTAACAGCCTGATATTAATCAAGACGACTTTTGTCTATAATCGGGGGAATATTAAACCTGCACGAAACAACGCAAATAAAACGTTGTTATTTTCAACACTAGGGTCAGGTTCCAGTTAACAGGAGTAACAAGTTGAACCCACAGAACAAAATTTTATTTGCAGGCGATCCGCACGGAGACTTTAAGCCACTGATTGCGGCAGTGCATCAATTCAAGCCCGAAGCCGTCGTATTGCTGGGCGATTATGATTTGGAAATGCCTCTGGAAGCCTGTTTGCAGGAAATTGTCGGCTTAACCCAAATCTGGTGGATTGCCGGAAATCATGATTTTGAAACCCCCAGCAAGCATAAGCATCTGTTTGATTCGGCTTTGGCTGAAAATGGGTTGCACTTGAAAGTCACGGAAATAGCGGGCCTTAGAATTGCCGGTTTAGGCGGTATTTTTCTGGGCCGGGTCTGGTATCCGCCGCAAAAACCAAAATGGCGCGACAAGCAGCATTATCTGCATAACCAGCCCGCCAATCTTAGGCATACAGCTATGTCATTAAAATACAAGGCGGCGATTTGGCATGATGAGTTTGAGGCGTTAAAGACGTTGAAAGCCGATATTCTGGTCACTCATGAAGCACCGGGATCCCACCGGCACGGCTTTGATGTGATTGGCGAGCTGGCCGCCGCGATGGGGGTGAAAAATATCTTTCATGGTCATTTGCATGAAAATTATGCTGGTATTGTTAAACACAATATCAATGTATTCGGCGTCGCAGACAGGGCGGTTGCCGATTTGATGGGGAATACGTTAACTCACTCTAGCTGAAGTTCACTCCAGCACAATTAGAAAACGTGCTGTAGCATCACAAAGTTCAAAGCCAGCTTTGAACTCCGGTATTAGGAGTCCAAAGCTGGCTTTGGATGTGTCAGATCAGTTACGAAGCTTGGCTGCTTAAATAATCCTCATAATTACCGCTGAAATCAACAATCCCGTTCGGGGTTAATTCGATAATCCGCGTCGCCAGGGACGACACAAATTCCCGGTCATGACTGACGAATATCAAGGTGCCGGGGTAATTTTCCAGCGCGGTATTCAGCGACTCAATCGATTCCATGTCCAAATGGTTGGTCGGTTCATCCAGCACCATGATGTTGTTCTTTTGCAGGATCAGCTTGCCGAATAGCATGCGGCCTTGCTCTCCGCCGGAGATGACTTTAACGGATTTGTTGATGTCGTCTGCGCCGAACAATAACCGGCCCAAGGTGCCGCGTATGGCTTGGTCGTCGTCCGATTCCTTGCGCCATTGCCCCATCCATTCGATAAGAGTCAGGTTTTCGGCGAAGTCTTCGGCATGATCCTGAGCAAAATAACCTACTTCCGAGTTCTCCGACCATTTAACTACACCGGCATCCGGCGTTAAATCGCCGACTAGGGTGCGCAACAGGGTGGACTTTCCGATACCGTTAGGGCCCAGCACAGCTACGCGCTCGCCGACGGGAATCATCAGGTTCAGGTCTTTGAATAACGGTTGCTCGCCATAACCTTTGCTCAAGCCCTCGACTTCCAGCGCTAAACGATGCAACTTTTTAGTCTGGTCAAAGCGGAGGAACGGATTAACCCGGCTGGAAGGTTTAACTTCATCCAGCTTGATTTTGTCCAGCTGTTTGGCGCGCGAGGTGGCCTGTTTGGCCTTGGACGCATTCGCCGAGAAACGGCTGACGAAAGTTTGCAGTTCGGCAATCTGGACTTTTTTCTTGGCGTTTCCGGCGAGCAGGCGTTCGCGCACCTCGGTAACTGCGATCATGTAGTCGTCATAGTTGCCGGGGTAAACACGCAGCTCACCGTAGTCCATATCGGCCATATGGGTGCAGACGCTGTTTAAAAAATGGCGATCATGCGAGATGATAATCATTGTGCAATCGCGCTGGTTCAGGATGTCTTCAAGCCAGCGGATGGTGTTGATGTCCAGGTTGTTGGTCGGTTCGTCGAGCAGCATGATGTCGGGATTCGAAAACAAAGCTTGCGCCAGCAATACCCGCAGCTTCCAGCCCGGCGCTACGGCGCTCATCGGGCCATTATGCTGCTCCAGCGGAATGTCCAGGCCCAGCAACAGTTCGCTGGCCCTGGATTCGGCAGTATAGCCGTTGAATTCGGCAAACACCGCTTCCAGCTCGGCGGCATGCATGTAGTCGTCTTCGGTCGCTTCCATGTTGGCGTAAATCGCGTCGCGTTCTGACATGGCCGCCCACATTTCGGCATGTCCCATCAGCACCACGTCCAGCACGCGTTGGTCTTCATAAGCGAATTGATCCTGGCGCAGGTTACCCAGACGTTCGTTGGGGCTGATGCTGACGTTGCCCGCTGAAGGTTCCAAATCGCCGCTCAATATTTTCATGAAGGTCGATTTGCCGCAGCCGTTCGCGCCGATCAGGCCGTAACGGTTGCCGTCGCCGAATTTGACCGAGACGTTTTCAAACAGGGGTTTAGCCCCGAACTGCATGGTGATGTTAGCTGTAGAGATCAAGTTTTTGTTCCGAAGAGTAAAGGTAAAAGATTGTTGGATTGTAAAGGGATTAATTCACCACGAAGGCACGAAGAACACGAAGTTTTAATGATATTCTTCGTGCCTCGGCAATTGCTCCTGCATTGCTCTACCTCCTGCATCCATGCAGTCGTTCGTGGTGAAAGCTTTTTAATTAAGCCATGTTTCAGGCACTATATTGGCCGTGTTTTGATCGTCGCTGACCCAAATCTGTCCGTCCTGGATGCTGATTTGCAGTTGCATGGTGCGCTTTACCATCGGTGCAAGCTGATCGGTGGCTTCCTTGGGCAGATTAATGACCGTCAGGTTTTTAAAGCGTTCCAGCTTGGGGTGGATTTGGTTCCACCAGACTGCATTGCGTCCGCCGTATGTGTAAAGGATGACTTTGTCGGCGCGACTGGAGGCCTTGCGAATGCGCTTTTCATCGGGCATGCCCATATCGATCCACAGCTCGATGTCGTCGGTCAGGCTTTTTTGCCAGAGCTCGGGTTCATCGTCGGTGCTCAGGCCTTTGGTGAATTGCAGGTGTTCATCGGCATTAATCACAAAAGCCAGCAGGCGCGCCATCATCCGCTCTTCGGTTTCCGAAGGGTGCAGGGCAATAGTCAGGTTATGCGTTTGATAATAGCCTCTGTCCATGTCTGAAATCTGACAGTCGGCTTTATAGATGGTTGACTTAAGCGCCATTGAGCGATTTTTTACGGCTTTGAAAAATAAAGCACTATTCTAACAGATTTTAGCCTTCGCGTGTTTTACAGTAGCAACTTATCGTCTATGGCGATAAAACGGCCGGCCGAATTAATCAGTGAGGGTGCGGTCAGCGCCGGGACTCCATACACTTCCGTCGTTACGCCATAAACGGTTCGAACCTTGTCTAATAACAGGTCGAAGTCGCCGTCTCCGGATAACAAAACAATCACATCGGCTTTCGCCGCATAGTCGATCACATCCAGCGTGATGCCCACGTCCCAATCGCCTTTTGCGGAGCCGTCGCTACGCTGGATGTAAGGTTTTAGTTTGACTTCAAAACCGATATTCCTGAGTATCTGCTGGAATCCCTGCTGCTTGCTGTCGCCCTTGTCGATCGCATAAGCAATGGCCGCGACCACTTCCCTGTCTGCGGTCGCTTGCGCCCAGAATGCCGCATAATTGAAATGTCGCTGGTAACTTTGCCGGGTGGTGTAATAAATATTTTGCACATCGGCAAAGATGGCGACTTTTTCCACCGTTATTTGAGGAATGAACAGCAGTAATCGCTAGGTGCTTTAACTTTCATCGTGAACGCCGCATTGGCAGGTACATTGAATGATTCGCCGCCTTTAACGCTTTGCCATTCTGCGCCGGGCAACAACACATCCAGATCGCCGTCGATGATTTCCATTAATTCAGGATCGGCGGTGTTGAAAGTGTATTCGCCGGGCAGCATGAAGCCCAGGGTTTTTGACGAACCGTCGGCGAACTTGATAGTCCGGCTGCTGACATTGCCGCCGAAGTAAACATTGGCTTTTTTGACGATGGTTACGTTAGTGAATTCTGACATGGGTTGTCCTTTATGGGGAATGGATATGAGGGGCGCAATGATACCAGATTATGTTGATTTGACGAGTTATGAGAACGCGGATGCCAAAAGTAGGCGCCTTTAGGCGACGCTGATTAGGCGGATTATATGTGCTATCGGAATTCTGGCGATGTAAGTTGTCGGATTCAATCGCCGTTGCGGAAAGCTGTATTAATCGGTGTGGGAGAGGGCGTAATCCAGTTTTTCAGACCTAATTATGGCTAAGTGAATTGATGCAAAGTTAGGATGGCAGGTTTTTGTCATTTTCGTTAGGGTAATAATGTTTAGCAGCTTTACGCAAAAAATGCACTTGCTGCTGAAAACGTGAACAATGGCGACACATCAATAAATGCAGTCGCACTGCCCAACGTTCCCGCCATGTTAAAGGGTGATCCATACTGTCTGATAACAGACAACTAATATCTTTACAGGTTTTCATTATTTTCTCTTGGTATTAAACCAGCGTTGTTCTATGCATTCGCGCAGGCCCAGCCGCGCTCGATGTAAATAAACACGGCAAGCACTGTGACTAATATTCATATCTAAACAAATTTCTTCGGTTTCTAGTCCAACCATTTCACGTAGCATGAAAGCCCGTGCGTGTTGTTGAGATAGATTCTTTTGACACCAATCAAATACGTCAAAAAATTCGTCTTGCTCCAATGCATGGTCTGGGTTATTCCATGCACTAGGTGAGCCTATCCAGCGACCTTTACCGTCGAATATCAATTGCTCTAAGGCGGCATTGGGATCTTCCCCGTCTTCGCTAGTCGTATCTCCCGGCGAATAATGCCTTTCCGCCGCGCGGTAATGGTCAGCTATTTTGTGCTTTAGAATGCCGATTAACCAAGTTCTAGTTGCTGATTCACTACGAAAACTAGCACCTGTTTGTAATGCTGCCAGTAGCGTTTCTTGTACCGCATCTTCGGCAACTGCTTCATCATGCAACTGTAATAAAGCGTAACGTAACAGGATGGTTCGGTGATCGATTAATTGGTTTTTATCTATCATTTTATTTTCGGCAGGCAATCCACGTATCCAAACTTAAACGACCGGAACCGCTAAATAGCAATGAGATGAGCATAAATAAATACATTAAAGGCAGTTTGTAATTGCCATAGCCTTGGTCGGTAATGGCGTAACCTTTCCATAACTCAGCTAAAGTATGCCATTGTGCAGGGAAGTGGACAGCAGCGATTGCAACGATGGTTAAAATCATTAGCACAAAACTAAAAAAACGGGTGGCCAATCCTAAAATCAAAGCAAGGGGTGCGATAACCTCCAGTCCTATCGATAGCCCCCAGCTCACATCGGGCGGCAATAAATTAAACGGAAAAGGAAAGGCTAAATCAGCAAACCAGTTTTCGCCTGACAGTTTTTCTAGTCCTGCATCTAAAAATTCATAGGCTATTAGCAAGCGTAGCGTCAGTGGAGCAAAACCTACCATATTTTTAGCAAACCAACACGATATGACGTTGGGTACTTTACATAATTCACGCGTTGCCACATGTACAGGACAAACATCACAATCTGTTAATTGGTGCGCTTTATCCATGATGGTTTTTCCAATGTTTTTTCGCGCGCCAAGAATAGCTCCCTGCTGCATTAACTCAGTTAAAGCTTCAATGCCAAAGGCAAAAAGTATCGAGGGTTCTGGCTGTTGCAATTCCCTAGCGATTTGTTGCATTGCTTCACCAACGGTGTAACCCGTTCCGTGTAAAATTTCTAGTAAACGGGCGGTTGCCGAGTTTAATTCAATAAACTGTACAGTATCATTTGCATCTCGAAACCCTAAAATATGTGTTGCCTGTTCGGATGGTGTAGTTGATTGGCAGTTTTCGTTGATATGTTGAACCGGATAGGCATAATTCAGTAACTGAAATACGGGCGCAAACATAGGGCGACAAGCTAACCAATCGGTAATAAGCTCACTATCAGTAGCAATCTGTTCCTCTTTCGCAATCGCCAATGCCATTTCTACCCACTCAAAATGGGCTAATTCCAGCAAATAAGGCGGGGCAGTATCATTCCTGTATTCATTTTGTAAATACTCGATAAACTCATCAGGAATTTGCCGATAATAAGGCGACGAACAACGATGCTGGGCAATGAAATCTTTAAGCAGTTGTTGCCAGTTGTTTTCACCCAAAATTGTGTGAGTGACAGGGAAGCAAGTTGTTAAGCTGTCGTTGAATTTGTTGTACAGCAAATCGGCATAAAGTGCCGTACCTTGCTGGTCAAATCCTATCGGCAAGGGCTGCAGCTCAGGGTTGCGCAAATGCGCTAGAAATTGCCGCTGCACGGTTTGGGAAGCCATCATGTTCTTGCTCCATCGACTTGCAGGGCCGCGACTACTCCCGATAGTCTTGCGGCATTCGCTCCATCCGTGGAGGTCAGATCAGGAGGTACGACCCCATGGATGGGGGAGGTAGAATTGCGTCTGGAACGGTGATCGAGAGCAATGCAGGAGCAATTGCCGAAACGCTGTTGTAAGCGGGTAATATGTTCGACTTCTACCACCAAATCCGCTAACGGCGGTATATTAAAATCCCGTTCCAATAACGTCGGAAACACGCCAAAAGTCTGATAGGCAACCTCTAGTAATTGCCAAACCGGATCACAAGCCGCTTGTCCGTGCGTGTCGATAATGACCCCCGATTTATCCAAGTCATGCCCGGCCACATGCCCGTAAACAATGCGTTCGCCGCATAAGCCTTTTAAAAAGGCGGTCGCATCGTAACCATGATTAAGGCTATTAACGTAAATGTTGTTTACGTCTAAATGAAACAGACAATCGGCTTCTGTCAATACCGCATTGATGAACGTCAATTCGTCCATTTCCGCTAACGGCGGTTTGATGTAATAAGAGGCATTTTCCAGCGCAATAGGGCGTTCAAGAATATCTTGCGCAATATAAATCCTTTCCGCAACATGACGCACCGATTCTTCAGTAAAGGGGATAGGGTAAAGGTCGTAATGATGCCCCTCGTCACTGCAAAAACTTAAGTGTTCGGTGTACAGCGCAAAATCATGTTCATCGAGAAACGCTTTCATGCGTTGCAAAAATGCTATGTCCAACGGCGCAGGCCCGCCCAGCGATAGCGAAAGGCCATGGGCTACGAAGCGATGTCGCTCCGTGTAGGCACGAAAAATCTTGCCCAATCGGCCGCCAATATCGATCCAGTTTTCAGGCGATACTTCAAAAAATTTAATGACATCGGGAATGCCTGATTCCAGAGCCGGCAACAGCTCCCGGCGTAGCCCTAAGCCCGCACCACTGATAGCAAATGTGTTCACTTGTGCCCCTTTAGTGGTTTAAAACCAGCGTAAAACCCAATGGGCGATTGCCGTCAAGGCAAGCAGCATCCATACCGCCCATCATCATTTTTTCATGAATACATAGGCCTTTTTTGGCACGGCATTGACCATTTAAATTGCACATGAGCGACATAATTTCTTCCTTATCTAAGTTTTTTTAATCGTGATAAGCCGCCAGAGAAAAATGATCGGGCGGCTCTTGATAGAGGTGTTACATTTTGCCGCTACAACCGCCTTCTTTCATCTTGTCGCTGCATCCGCCTTCTTTCATTTTTTCTTCAGGCTTGGCAGCACCGCTACAGCCGCCTTCTTTCATTTTGTTGGCACCGCATTTGCCTTCACCGCACTTGCCCTCTTTCATTTTTCCGCTGCAACCGCCTTCAGGCATTTTTGCATCGGCTTTGGCAACCACTTGTGCACCACTGATTTTTTGCAGTCCAAAAGGATTTTCTTGCGCGTTAACCATTGGACTTGCGGTTAATACAGTGGCTATTGCGCCGCCAAGAGTTAGTGCTAAGGTCTTTTTGTTCATAATTTGGGTCTCGTAGATTGAATGTAAGGAGATTACAGAAAAGCATATTTGCCTTTCTACTCCATTGGTCGGAGTAAATACGAAATTGTTACAAATTATTTGAATTTTTTGATTAAAGGCATAGTCGCGCATGTTGGGTTGTCTTCGCCAACGTTACCTCTGTGCTGAAATTTAATGCGGGATTGATGTACGTTGCACGATCGGTGTGCTCGCTTTTCGTGTTTGCCAAAGGCCATAGACGGCTTGTTGAGTCATCTATAAATCCGAACGGCCTCCTGTTCTACATGCCTAGCCAGTTTTCCAGTCTAAGCGCCATTTCTGTAGATAGTGCAGTCTTGCCATTTGCGGATCACAAAAAGCCTGGGCGCAGTGTCTTTATGTTCGGTATTGTAAACCGTGCTGACTTCAAATTGACGGGCATCCAGTTGCCCGCACCAGTTTTTTACCTGATCGGTTTCCTGGTCGCCGCCTTGGTGGCCTGGATAGGCGAGCAGGGTGATGATGCCATTAACAGCCAAAATCCTGGCGGCGACAGTTAAGGCCGTCAATGTCGAATCGGTTAGCGTGATGATACTTTTGTCGCCGCCTGGCAGATAGCCCAGATTAAACATGATTGCTTTGATTTTGCCGTGGAGATTCGCAGGGATTTTATCGCTCATATCCGCATGGCTGGCGCGGATCAAGGTCAGGCAATCCGGTATCTGTGCTTGCCGGAATTTTTCTCCAGTCGAGTCGATAGCCGCCTGTTGTATATCAAAGCCGTAAACATGGCCGGATGGGCCGACTCGTTCGGCAAGGAACAGGGTGTCGTGGCCGTTGCCGACCGTCGCATCAATCGCAATATCGCCAGGACGGAGAATGTCCCGGATCAGATCGTGAGCCGTATTAAGCAGTGAAATGCGTTTCATAATGACGTTGGATATTGCAGGAATGGGGTAGGGGAGTGCCGCTTAATAAGGTATCGGCGAAATGTTGGCTGTACCAGGGTATTTGTAAGCTGCCTTTTGCGCCGAAGCCGTTAAAAATAGCTATTTGGTTGTGTTGCGGATGCTGACCGATAAAGGGTTGTTTATCCAGAGTGCAAGGTCGTATACCAGCGAGGTGGTTGATCAGGATTGTGTGAGTCAAATCGAATTTCGACTTAACAGCCCACCCTTCGACAAGCTCAGGGCGAACGGTTAAGTCTTGTGTGCGCACTACCTTAGTGTAGTCGGTTAAATCGCTCAGTGCGCTTAACAAGTCGTTTTTGCCCTGTTCGGTAGCTTGGGTGTTCAGGTTTTCCCGGTCGAAGCTTGCGCCGATCCTGATTTGACGGGCGTTTAACGGGACCAGCCAGTTGCCGTAATTGAGGATTTTATCGGGCAATTCGGTTTGGTGCTCCAACGTTAATATTTCGCCTTTGACCGGTTGAAAAGGTAGCCAGGAAAACCAAGGGTTTTGTGTCGCCTGATAGCCTTCGCAGAAAATTATCTGCCTAGGGGAAATGTCCTGCCAGCGTAAAGACGGTTGCAGCTGCACGTCCCGGTAATCGAAATCAGCCTGCCGAAAGCAGTTTTTGGCAATGAAATAAGCTTTCAAGCTATTTAATAACGGCCGGGTTAATAAATAACCGGTCTGCTTTTGTTCCAGAAAACCGAACGGTGTTGCGAGATGGTTGGTGGCGTTGCCCGGAGGCTGTATGTCGCCCAAAAAAGCTTGGTAATCGGGATTGTTAAGGCGTTTGCCGGCGTTTATTAACTCGCTTTCGCTACGGAAAATCCGCAGCATCGGTTTTTCAATATAAAACGTTTGTTGGAAAAAATCGGCTAACTGGGAATAATGGTGTTTTGCTGTTGGTAACAGCATATCGACATCAGCGGATTTTACAAAGCGCATGCCGGTGATCGGATTGATCAGGCCTGCCGCAACTTGCGAGGCGTTTTCCTGGCCGTTATCGACAATGATGACTTTACAACCCCGTTGGATGAGTTCCCATGCCAGTAAGCTGCCAGCCAGTCCCTGGCCGATAATTAGAAAGTCGATCATGATTTTGGAAGTGTTGTAATTCACCACGAAGGCACAACGTTCAAAAACATTGTGGTTGATTTAGCGGTGGTTTACAACACTCTTGCCGGAAAACAAAAATGAGATGGTGTTTACGTTTATTCCGCTACGGCTTGTAAGAACCAGTTGTTGGATATTCTATCATGCAGTTCCCCCAATTTGTTTTGCAGGTCATCGAGAATTTCCCGTAACTGCGCTTGGGTTGTGCGCCGGGTATCAATGGCTTGTACATAAGCTTCCAGTTTGGCGAGTTGCTCAGGCAATGCGTCGTTATTCGGCAGGTCATTGATGCAAAAAGCAATTTCACTGAGGCAGCAGCCAACCGAACGAGGCAGGTTGGTATTCAGTAATAAAAAATTGAGCACATCGTCGCCATTGACGCTGCTTCTGACCTGTTGGCGATACATTAATTGGGCATTGAGGGACTTTAATATATTTACCCACAAAATAGTTTCGTATTGGCGCATTTCATCGCTACGCGACTCAGCCAGAAGCAAGGATGCCAGATCAAGAATCCGGCTGGTCATGTCGGCGCGTTCAATATTTTTGCCCAAGCGAATAAATCGGTAAGGATGATTGTGGCTCATATAGCCCGACAAAAGTCCGGTAAAGCGTTGGCAGCCTTTGAGGATTTCATTGAGCAAGACTACGCGGTTGCTGCGGTTGTGTACCGAGTCCATGTGGTTATGATTTTTTACAAACAGGTACATTTCATTGACCTGCTCCCAAGCCTCGTCGGGTAACAAATCCCTTGAAGTGCGGATGTTTTCTCTGGCAGCGCTTAGAGACGAAAACAAAGAGCCCGGATAACTTTTATCGATTAACAGAAATCGGGTTACGTTGCGCTCGTTGGCACTTTTGTATTTTTCATAGAATTGCGGTTCTGAGGCATTGATACGAACAAGCTGTTGCCAACCCATTTCAACGCCGTTAGGTAAATCCATCAATAAATTCATGTGTACACTGACTAATCTTGCGATATTTTCAGTGCGTTCAAGATAACGTGCCAGCCAATACAGGCGTTCTGCTGAACGGGATAACATTAGTTGTGCTCCATATCGATAATCCAGGTGTCTTTACTGCCGCCGCCTTGCGAGGAGTTAACCACCAGCGAACCTTTTTTTAGTGCTACCCGTGTTAAGCCCCCGGCAGTAACAAAAGTGTTTTCGCCCTGTAAAATAAAGGGTCGTAGGTCGATGTGCCTGGGTTCAAGTTTACCTTTGCATAAAGTAGGCGCGGTAGATATTGCCAAGGTTGGCTGGGCAATATAATTACGGGGATTTTTTTGGATAATTACCCGGAATTCGGCTATTTCTTTGGCTGTTGCATGCGGCCCTACCAGCATGCCGTATCCGCCGGATTCATTGGCGGGTTTGACTACCAGTTCCGGCAGATGGGCTAACACATAATCGAGGTGTTCAGAGTTGTCGCACAGGTAAGTTTGCACATTAGGCAAGATGGGTTCTTCATTCAGGTAATAACGGATCATTTCCGGTACGTAAGCATAAACCACTTTGTCATCGGCAACTCCCGCGCCCGGCGCATTAGCCAGCGACACATTACCGGCTTTCCAGGCGCGCATTAAGCCGGGTACGCCCAATGCGGAATCTTTGCGGAATACTTCAGGATCCAAGAAGTTATCGTCGATACGCCGGTAAATAACATCGATTTTTTCCAGCCCTTCGATGGTGCGCATGTATACGCAATCATCGTCATTGACCACCAGATCCCCGCCCTCGACCAATTGCGCGCCCATTTGCTGGGCCAGATAAGCGTGTTCAAAATAGGCCGAGTTA
>DATBQC010000652.1:0-5121 GCA_036561065.1 Methylobacter sp.
GCACTTCTTTTAAGTGGAGGTTATTATGTCAAGTATAACATCAACCGGTTTAGGTTCAGGCCTGGATATCAACTCGATCGTCACGCAACTGGTGGCGGCTGAGCAAACTCCGCAAACCAAGCAAATGGACGCAAAGGAAGCTAAGCTACAAGCGCAGATTTCCGCGCTGGGTTCCATCAAAAGCGCCATGAGCGATTTTCAGTCCAGTCTTACGGCGTTGCGCTACGCATCCCAGATCAACAAAATTACGGCAACTTCCAGCGACACCAGCACACTCACCGCGACTGCATTTATGAATGCTGATCCCGCTAATTACCAAATTGAAGTCAAACAACTTGCTTTGTCCCATAGCTTGGCGAGCCAAGCATTCGCTTCCACCTCTACGGTGGTGGGGACAGGGAATCTGAGCATCCAATTCGGCACCACCACTTATGACGTCAGCGGCAATCCGACCGCGTTCAGCCAAAATACGCAAAAAACCCCGCTCACGATTAGCATCGACTCAAACCACCAGACTCTCACCGGTGTCCGCGACGCTATTAACGCCGCCAATGGAGGCATCACTGCGTCCATAATCAACGACGGCACCGGCAATCGACTGGTACTGAAGTCTACGGACGGCGGCGCCGCCAACAGCATGCAAATCACTGCGGACCCCGGCCTCTCATCATTGTCCTATACGGCGGCATCCCATCCAATGTCTGACACCCAGCACGCGCAAGATGCGCTATTGACAGTCAATGGAGTGAGTGTGTCAAGCACCAGTAATACCATTACCACGGCGCTAAAAGGACTGACATTGAACTTGCAGCAAGCCCAGCCCGGCAAACTGATTAACTTGTCGGTGGGACAGGATAATACCAATACCGTTAAATCTATCCAAGCCTTTGTAGACAAATACAATGCGTTTGCCACTTCTGTCATATCGGTGTCCGGATATGACACACAAACCAAGACGAGCGGCGTTCTGCAAGGCGAAGCGACTGCTCGCGGGGCCTTGTCAAGCGTTCGTAACTTGCTGAGTTCCGCAGTCACGGGGCTAAGCGGTTCGGTAAGATCGTTGCCTGATATTGGGATTACTACCCAAGCCGACGGTACTTTGAAATTAGATACCACAGCATTAAATACGGCGCTGTCGGCTGACCATAACGGCGTTGTCGGCCTGTTTGCAGTGAACGGCACTTCCAGCAATTCCAACGTCATCTATGGCGGAAGTACAACGGATACGCTGGCTGGATCGTATGCCGTCCAGGTTACCACGGCGGCACAGCAGGCCTTAATTACGGGAAGTGCAGCCCCCACAACGCTAGTGGATGCCACCAATAATAGCTTTCAGATTAAAATTGACGGGGTAACGTCCGGTACAATCAACATTACCAGTGGCAATTACAACGCCACTCCCAGCCAATTGGCCGCCGAACTGCAAACCAAGATTAATGCCGATGCAACCTTAAAAGCTTCCGGCGCTTCGGTTTCGGTTGCTTACGACAGCGTTTCCGGAAAATTTACCATGACTTCGCAAAGCTATGGTAGCGCATCGCAAGTACAACTGATGTCGATTGCCGGCGGGGGGGCGGATATCGCAGGTTTTACGGCAGGACAACTGAACACCGGCGTGGATATCGCGGGCACTATCGGTGGACTGTCCGCCACAGGCAGCGGGCAAACTTTGACCGCGAACAGTGGTGTCGCCAACGGCCTGAGTTTACAGATAACCGACAGTGTTGTCGGTTCCCATGGCACGATTGAGTTCAGCAGAGGGCTTATCGAACAACTAAATAAGGTCGCATCCGGGTTCTTAACTACGACCACTGGTGCGTTGGATACCAAACTTACCGGCTTGCAAAGCAGAATAACGGATATAGAGACTCAGCGAACGAAATTAGCCGCGAAGATGGCGGCTCTACAACAACGCCTATTTACTCAGTTTAATGCCATGGACCAGCTGGTCGGCAGTTTACAGAGCACGGCTAGCTTTCTTACTCAGCAATTTTCAACGGGATCCTCGTTGAAAACCAAATAAAAGTCATGTCGACTAAGCGAGACGAATATCAAGATCAAAGTGGTAGGACTGATGGCTGAAATCAAGGGTGAGATGCGATACCAATCGAATTCGGCGGCGACGTCACAAATAGCGATCATCGTATCGTGCAGACTTGGCGAAACCGAGGTTTTCCTTGGAAGCTGATCCGTATGCGGGAATCGATGAATTGCTTCGCCTGACGGAGGAGATGTTCAGCCTCGCCTCCGAAGGTGCGTGGGATGCGGTGGAAGCTTGCGAGATACAGCGTATCGCCACTATCAGGTCATTAGCTCCGTCAAGGGACGATACCGATAGCGGGGTGGTCGCCAAACTCAGGCAGATGCTGGACAGAAATACGGAAATCGTCGCCTTGGCGATTGCTGAAAAAAACAAAATTGCCGAAGAACTTACGCTCTCCAGAAAACTTGAAAAAGCTGATCAAGCATACCGGGGTATCGATAACGGATCGAATTAAGGTAATATCTTTTCTCACCAAAAGCAGGTGCAGCATAAAGGCAAGTCAATGCATGGGAGCGGGCCTCGGCTCCCATGCAAAACTGCTCCATGCATCGCCTAAAGCGCCTACTGTTAGCACCCTACCTCCCGCATCCTTACCAGTATGACGGTGCTGGTTGAAATTCCTTGCTTAATCGGGAGCCATTTTCTCAACCAACTGCACCCGCTGAGTCACGCCGCACACCAGCGTATAAGGTATGGTATCGGCACAGAGTGCAATTTCTTCAACCGGCAGACCCTCGCCCCATAAAGTCACCGGATCGCCGGGCTTTGCACCGGCTTGGTTTTCCAGGTCTACGGTCATCATGTCCATTGACACCCTGCCGATCAGCGAAACCCGTTTGCCGTTGACCAGCACCGGCGTTCCGGCTTTTGCATGACGCGGATAACCGTCGCCATAGCCTATCGCCACAACGCCCAGCATGGTGGCCTTTTCACACATCCAACTACCTCCGTAACCGACCATTTCGCCAGCATCAATGGGCTTGACCGCGATTAACCGCGAATGCAGCGACATGACCGGCTTTAACCCGAGCTGCTGCCCTGTTGAATCAGGAAACGGCGAGATGCCATACAGCATAACGCCGGGGCGTACCCAATCGCTTAAGGATGACTCCCACCCCAAGATACCCGCCGAATTGGCTAGGCTCCGCTCGCCGGAAAAATCAGCAACCGTTTTCTTGAACAAATCAATTTGCTTTAATGTTTGATCGTCATTGACATCATCGGCGCTGGCAAAATGCGTCATCAGGTTAATCGGCTGCTTTACCAGGGCGCATTGACTTAAGCGCTGGTAGACGACATTAAACTCTGCCGCCTTGAACCCCAAGCGGTTCATGCCGGTATCGATTTTCAACCAGACCGCACAAGTTCCCGGCTCTGTCCTGGCTTGCAAAATATCCAACTGAGCCCAGCAATGAACCACGGCGTCCAATTGATAATGCAGCAGTTCATCCAACTCTTCAGTGCAGGTAAAACCTTCCAAAACAGCAATCCGATTTTTGAACCCGGCCTTGCGCAGTCGTATGCCTTCATCAACCCTGGCGACGGCAAAGGCATCGACCTGTTGCAAGGCTTCAGCCATCCTCAGCAGGCCATGGCCGTAAGCGTTGGCCTTGATGACTGCCATGATCTTGGCGTTTGGCGCACACTCGCGCACTTTGGACAGATTATACCGGGCGGCATCCAGATCGAGTACCGCATAAGCAGCCGGGGTCATTCATAATCCCCGCCGGTATAGGTTCCCGCGAAATTTTCAAAACGAGTGTATTGCCCCAGGAAAGTCAGCCTGACGGTACCCAACGGGCCGTTACGCTGCTTGCCGATAATGACCTCGGCGATGCCTTTATCCGGACTGTCCTCGTTATACACTTCGTCCCGGTACACGAATACGATCAAATCGGCGTCCTGCTCGATAGCGCCCGATTCCCGCAAGTCGGACATCATCGGGCGTTTGTTGGGGCGTTGCTCAAGGTTACGGTTAAGCTGGGATAAAGCTACCACCGGAACGTTCAGTTCCTTCGCCAGCGCCTTTAGGCCCCTGGAAATATCGGAAATCTGTTGCACTCGATTTTCACCACTGGACGGCGATTGCATCAGCTGCAAATAATCCAATACGATCAAGCCCAGCTGGCCGTGTTCACGCGCCAAGCGCCGGGCTCTTGAGCGCACTTCGGTCGGCGTTAGCGCCGGGGTATCGTCAATGAATAACTTGGTTTCAGCCAGCATGTTGATGGCCGAGGTCAGCCGCGGCCACTCATCGTCTTCCAGCTTGCCGGTCCTGATTCGATGCTGGTCGATGCGACCTAATGACGACATCATCCGCATCGCCAGTGAGTCGCCGGGCATTTCCATACTGAATACCGCAACCGGCTTGTCGCCTTTAATGGCAACATGCTCAGCCATGTTCATCGCAATCGTGGTTTTGCCCATCGAAGGTCGCCCGGCCACGATAATCAAGTCGGCCGGTTGCAGTCCGGAGGTCAATTCGTCAAAATCGGTAAAACCTGTGGCCGCCCCGGTGATGGAGCCTTCTTGTTCAAACAGCGTTTCGATCTTGTCGACAGCGCGCGCCAACAACGATTTGATGGTTGAAAAACCACCCTGCCCCCGCTGCCGTTGTTCGGCGATTTTAAACACCTCGCGCTCGGCACTTTCGAGCAGATCTGCGGTCTCGCGGCCCTCCGTATTGAACGCGGAATCTGAAATCTCGGTGCCGACATGAATCAACTGACGCAGCACCGACCGATCTCTGACGATATTGGCGTAAGTGACAATATTTGCAGCGCTGGGCGTGTCTTTGGCCAGCATGCCCAAATAGGACAGCCCGCCGGAATTTTCCAGCTCGCCGATCGCTTCCAGGGCTTCGGATATGGTAATCACATCGAAAGGAATCTGCTTTTCGGCGAGCTGCTCAATAGTCTTAAAAATCAGCCGGTGATCCCGGCGATAGAAATCGCTTTCCACTACCTTGTCAGACACCGAATCCCAGGTTTGATTATCCAGCATCAAGCCGCCCAACACCGATTGCTCGGCCTGAATGGAATTGGGCGGAATTTTCAATGAATCCAGGGAATAATCAC
>DATBQC010000653.1:0-11305 GCA_036561065.1 Methylobacter sp.
TGAACCCGAAAATCTTACAATGATGAGTCAGCGTAGTTAGCTAGCGCTGTGTTAATCATCATCGAGCAGTGCTTCAAGGCAGTTTTATTAGTGAAACCGCTAAGCAAAAGTATGTTTTTTATATAAAAAACTTGCTTAATATAGCAATGTTATTGCTATACATCAATTTAAAGAATCATTCATAACCAGATGCTGGTATTATTTATAGTATGAATAGTGAAGAAAAAACCGTAACACCTCAAGTCCAGCTGGTCGAAATCACCGAAGAAAATAGCGATCAACGCTTGGATAATTTTTTAATCGCCCGCTTGAAAGGCGTACCTAAAAGCCGAATTTACCGGATTGTCCGCAAAGGTGAAGTCAGGGTCAATAAAGGCCGGGTCGATGTTAAATACCGCCTGGTGGCAGGCGATATAGTCAGGATTCCGCCGGTCAGGGTAGCTGAACGCAGCGAAGAATCATATGTCCCGCAGGGCTTGCAAGCGGCGCTGCAGCATGGCATTTTGTTTGAAGACGAAGGATTCCTGATCGTCAATAAACCGGCCGGTTACGCAGTGCATGGCGGCAGCGGCGTGAGTTCCGGCATTATCGAGGGATTACGCCTGCTAAGGCCTGAAGCGCATTTTTTAGAGCTGGTGCATCGGCTCGATAAAGATACCTCAGGTTGTCTAATCATCGCCAAAAAACGTAGCGCACTGAAACTGTTGCATGAACTGTTTCGCGACAATCACATCCATAAAACCTATATGGCCTTACTGTCCGGGCAATGGGCTCGTAAAAAGTTGATCGTCACCGCGCCTTTGCTGAAAAATGTCAGCAAAGGTGGTGAGCGCATGGTGGTCATAAGCCAAGCCGGCAAAGAGGCCGAGACGCTATTTCGGCGCTTGAAAACATTCAGCGATTCGACGCTGGTTGAGGCCATGCCAAAAACCGGGCGCACCCATCAAATCCGCGTTCATGCCGCAAGCCTTGGGCATCCCATCGTCGGCGACGAGCGTTATGGACGCGATGACATTAACCGAGGGTTTAAAGCCCGAGGCTACAAGCGTATGTTCCTGCACGCGGAAAAATTGAAATTTCAGCACCCGGTTACCGGGGTTGCGTTAACTATTTTGGCACCGTTGCCACAGCAATTAGAAGATTTGTTAAAACATGAAGAACAGGTTTGATTTAATCATATTCGACTGGGACGGCACCCTGATCGACTCGATAGACTGGATCGTACATTGCCTGCAAACGGCGGGTAAGCATTGCGGTTACGATATTCCCGAGCCTCAGGCGGCAAAAGACGTGATCGGACTAAGCATTACAAATGCCTGTAGCACACTATTTCCCGGTGTCGATCAGGAAACCTTGGTTCGATTGACGACCTGTTACCAGCAAACTTATTTGTCCAGACAACTCAGCCGGGAGGATTTGTTTCCCGGCGTTTACGAGATGCTGGTGGAGCTGAAACAATCAGGCTACCAACTGGCTGTTGCAACCGGTAAAACCCGGACAGGTTTGCAAGAGGCCTTGCAGGCGACAGATACCGAAGACTTATTTTGCATTACCCGTTGCTCCGATGAGACTGCCTCCAAACCCGACCCGCTCATGTTGCATCAGATTATGCAACATACTAAGGCAACCAACGAACGCAGTTTAATGGTGGGCGATTCCACCCATGACTTGCAAATGGCGATGAACGCCCAAATATCGTCGATAGCGGTGTCGTGCGGAGCGCATCCGGAAGACATATTGCAACAATTTAATCCGTTGATGTGCTTACAGCAACCGGCAGAATTACTGAATATTATTAGAGGTTAACAAGGCATGGATAATCAGAACAAACCAGAAGTTACAAACGAACCCGGTTGGGAGCGGGAGGTCATCGAAAAGCTGGCGCTGGCCGCAGTCACTGAGCAAACCAGGGCAAGGCGTTGGGGCGTTTTTTTTAAGAGCCTGATGTTTGTGTACCTGATCGCCGTATTCGGTTTGGCGGTATATCCAAAAATTAGTAAGGAGATTGGCGTTGACAGCAAGGATCACACCGCCGTTATCAATGTAGTCGGCATGATAGCCGAAGGCAAAGATGCCAATGCAGAAAGCATTATCGAAAGCTTGAGAAGCGCGGTTAAAGACGAGCACACCAAAGGCATTATCCTGAATGCCAATTCGCCGGGCGGCAGCCCCGTGCAGTCTTCTTATGTGTACGAAGAGATCAGGAAGATTAAAAAAGAGCATCCTACGTTGCCGATTTATGCAGTAGTCAGCGATATTTGCGCCTCAGGTTGTTATTTTATCGTCTCGGCCACCGACAAGATTTTTGTTAACCCCTCCAGTCTGGTCGGTTCCATCGGCGTGATTATGGATGGCTTCGGCTTTGTCGAGACTATGCAAAAGCTGGGAGTAGAGCGCCGGTTAATCACAGCAGGCGCGCATAAAGCCATGCTCGATCCTTTTTCCCCGCCTAAAGAAGACGAGTCGCGCTACGTGCAAAGCCTGATAAACCAAGTGCACCAGCAATTTATCGGCGCGGTTAAAGCCGGTCGCGGCGACCGGCTTAAAGAAAGCCCCGACATGTTTTCAGGGCTGGTTTGGACAGGGGAAGAAGGCGTGAAGCTGGGTATTGTCGATGCTATCGGCACTCAGGACAGCGTCGCCAAAGACCTGATCGGCGCCGAAGAACGGGTTGATTTTAGTCGGCAGGAACATTTTCTGGATAAAATCGCGGGTAAGCTGGGCGCGTCTTTTGGACACGCTATCGGCAGCTTGGTTCAGGGTGTGTCGCTACGTTAAAGGTTCAGTGTTGATTCAGGGCGAGGGATTAAAGTTCTCGTAACTATTCATCCATAGATTGCACGGATCAACACAGCGTCACACCGCCACGCTGCCCCTGCATTGCTCTACCTCCTGCATAATCTACATGGATGTGGTGAATGCAGATATTGCAGGAGCAAACTATCTGTCCATGCCGTTGTAACACGCCTACTGTTGGTTAAATGACTTGTTTAAAACAGCAAGAAACAATCCGTTTAGTCTGCGTAATCTGTGGCTAAATAGTTATAAATCCTTTTTCTAATTGGATTGTCCATGAGAAATTTGCTTAAAGCCGTAATAGTCGCCTTGTTGTTTTCCAGCAGTTGTTTTGCAAATATCAGCCTGGACGAGGCTACCAAACAAATCATCGAAGGCACCTACAATAAGGTGCTGGGTGCGCAAACAGAAGTCATTGACGGCAAAGAAGTCCATATCATTAAAGTCCTGACCCCCGATGGACGTATCCAATATTACAAAATAGACGCCGAAACCGGCCAATTAGTCAGCTAAGCACAACAGACAAAAAACATGCGCATTCTAGTTGTTGAAGATGAAGTAAAACTCTGCGAACAAATCCAGCAGTTCTTTGCCGATAAAGGCTTTGCCGTCGATACCGCAAATACCGGTAGTGACGGCTATTACATGGGTAAGGAATATCCGATTGATGCGGCCGTAATCGACCTTGGTCTGCCTGATTTTTCCGGCATCGAATTGATCAAGCGTCTGCGTAAAGACAAGGTTACCGTTCCGATCCTGATATTAACCGCCCGCAGCCGTTGGCAGGAAAAAGTGGAGGGACTGGAAGCGGGGGCTGATGATTATCTGGTTAAGCCTTTCCATTATGAAGAGTTGCTGGCCAGGATCAACGCCCTGATACGGCGCTCGGCCGGCGTGGCTCACCCGGTGTTAATCCACGACAATATCGAACTGGACACCGTAGCCCAGGAAGTCACCGTGTCCGGCGTCAAACAGGAATTAACCGCTTACGAATACAAGGTGTTGGAGTACCTGATGTTCCGCAAGGGCGAAGTGGTTTCAAAATCCGTATTAACCGCCCACATTTACGATGAAGACTTTGATCGCGACAGCAATGTGCTTGAGGTTTTTATCGGACGATTGAGAAAAAAGCTCGATCCCGATGGTACTCGTAAGCCCATCGAAACATTGCGGGGTCGGGGTTATATGATTCATGCCCAGCGCGATTGATTTGATTTCCAAATCCGGATGCAAATTAAATCCTTAAGCTATCGATTGCTGGTTTCGGCAGGCCTTGTGCTTGCCGCGTTCTTCGCGTTGGCTTCGGTAGTGCTTGAGCAGGGTTTTCGCGATAGCGCCGAACAGGCCTTAAAAGAAAAACTAGAGATTTATGTGTTCTCGCTGCTGTCAGCCGCAGAAGTTAAAAACTCCGGCGACTTAAACATGCCGCCTACTTTGCCTGAGCCTCGGTTTGCGACCCCCGGCTCCGGCCTTTACGGCTTTGTACACATGAACAAAAAAAATCTGGTCTGGCGATCGCCATCGGCTATCGGGCTTGATGTAAAGCCTCCGCCGGAATTAAGCGCAGGTAACTTCGAGTTTTTATTAACCGAACATAATCGTTACGCGCTGAATTATGCCGTGAGCTGGAAAAACGTTGTCGGCGTAGAGCGCGAATATATTTTTACCGTGACTGAAGATGCCCAGTTTGTCAGCAGTCAGGTAGAGCGGTTTAGAAAAACCTTAAGAGAATGGCTGCTGGCGCTGGGCTTGGTTTTGATATTTATGCAGCTGGTCTTGTTACGCTGGGGCTTAAAGCCGTTGCGCATTATCGTAAAAGATCTTGAGGCGATAGAAAAGGGACGTAAAACCCATTTGGATGGGGATTATGCAACGGAACTGGAGGGGCTTGCCGGTAATCTTAATGCGTTCATTAACAGCGAGCGGGCGCATCTGGAACGTTATCGCAATGCTCTGGCCGACTTGGCGCACAGTCTGAAAACGCCGCTGTCGATATTGCGTGGCTGCACCGAGTCTTTCAGTGTTGATAAGGAGTCGGTCAAAGAGCAGATTTTCCGTATGGATGAAATTGTCGAGTATCAATTGCAGCGGGCTGCGGCCAAGGGCGAGCATAAAACTGCCGGTACCGTGGATTTGCCGCTGATTATCAAAAAAATAACGACATCGCTGGGTAAGGTATATTTTGATAAAAACATCCGTTTCGATATGGCGGTGCCGGAAGCCTGCCCGATTTATTATGAAGAAGGCGATCTGTACGAAATAGCCGGAAACTTGATGGATAACGCTTGCAAGTGGTGCAGGAGCACGGTGAAAGTCAGTGTTACCCTGAATCAACGTAAAGACAGGCGGAGTTTTTCAGTCTTATTGCAGATCGAAGACGATGGTCCTGGAATTCCGGTTGATAAGTTGGCCGAGATTTTAAAAAGAGGCGTACGGGCCGATGAAAATATCCACGGGCACGGCATCGGCATGGCCGTTGTTTATGAGCTGGTTGGGCTGTTGGGCGGCGTGTTGGAAGGCAAAAAGAGCGATACGCTGGGAGGCATGAAATGGGATGTTTATTTGCCGTGATGGTTGGGGCAAGGCTTACGCGGATGGCCGAAATGATGATCATAAATCATTTGTAGGGGCGATTTTAATCGCCCTGGTCGAATGTTCGCCCTTACATCAACTCTAAAATATCCGCCGAATCAGTAATACTCGTAGTCTTACCTAGGTTTTTTTGTATAATCGAATTCATTTCCCGATTATTATCCAGCAATGCAGACTCCTTTTAAGACCATCGGCATCATAGGCAAACCCAGCGACCCCAGTATCGCCGAGACCTTGACCGCCCTGCATGCATTTTTAAAGCAACACCACTACACGGTCATTGTTGCTAAAGACAGCGCTCATTTTATCGATAATCCGTCCGTTAAATCCTGCTCGATAGACACGCTGGGGCAGCATTGCGATCTGGTTATCGCCGTCGGCGGCGACGGCACTTTTCTTGCCGCCGCCCGCGCCATCGTCGAAGATGATATTCCATTGATCGGTATCAATCTGGGGCGTCTCGGTTTTCTGGTGGACATATCCCCCGACGAATTATCGGATAAACTGATTCATATCCTTCAAGGTCATTACACGGAAGAAAAACGCTATTTATTGCGCACCAAGATCATCCGCGACGGGCAAGTTATTCACGAAGAAACCGCCGTCAATGAAGTGGTCATCCACCGTTGGGTAACGCCCAGCATGATAGAAATCATCACCAAAATCGACAATGTGTTTTTAAATTCGCAACGCTCCGACGGTCTGATTGTTTCCACGCCGACCGGATCGACCGCTTATTCCTTGTCTGCGGGCGGGCCGATTTTGCATCCGGCATTAAACGCGCTGGTATTGGTGCCGCTTAATCCCCATACTCTGTCGAACCGGCCTATCGTGATCAATGATTCGGCTGAAATTGAAATCAGCTTTTGCCAGACTAAACAAATCAACGCCTTGGTAACTTGCGATCATATTGAAATCCCTGAGGTATTAATCAGCGATAAAATTTTGATTAAAAAAGAACCCAAACCGATTAGAATTTTGCATCCTGAAGGCCATGATTTTTTCTATATACTCAGGCATAAATTAAACTGGAGCAGTGGTTACCACACCGAAAATCATGCTATTGAACCTTAATATCATCGACCTCGCCGTCGTAAAATCATTGGATCTCGACCTGGGAAAAGGCATGTCGGTGCTGACCGGCGAAACCGGGGCCGGTAAGTCTATTTTATTGACTGCGTTGGGACTCGCGCTGGGCGACCGGGCCGATTCCGGCTACGTGCGTCCCGATAGCAAGCGCGCCGAGATTAACCTGGAATTCGATTTGGCCGATGCGCCGTTGGCGCAGCAATGGTTGAAAGACAATGAACTGGACGCCGAACAGCAATGCCTGATCCGCCGCATTGTCAATAGCGACGGCCGCTCCAAAGCCTATATCAACAACCGTCCGGTCACCTTGCAGGCCTTACAGGAGCTTAGCGAAAAGCTGGTCGAAATTCACGGCCAACATGCGCATTTGACCCTGCTCAACCCTGACGAACAGCGCCGTTTGCTGGATTCTTACGCAAAAAACCAGCCGCTGCTGGATAGCGTCAACGCCTGTTACCGGCAATGGCATCAATCCAGCAAAGAGCTGGCAAACCTGATTAAATCCAGCGTCGATCAAACCGAACGCGAAGAATTGTTACGCTACCAAATTGAAGAATTGCAGCAGCTGGATCTGGCAAATTTCAGCTATGCCGAGCTTTCCGAAGAGCACGGCAAGCTGGCTAACTTGGGGCAGATTTTAAGCACCGGTCAAGCCCAGGTCGATCTGCTGTACGAGAACGACCGGCAATCGGTCAATCAAATGTTGAATCACTCCGTAGTCGAGTTAAGCCACATTGCCCAATTTGCGCCCGAGCTAAACGAAATCTGCACGATGCTTTCCGAAGCGCAGATTCAGGTTGAAGAGGCATCGCTGCAACTGCGCCGATTTCTTGAGTCGCAAGAGGCCGATCCGCAACGCCTGGAAGAAGTCGAAAACCGGATCGGCATCATCCAAAGCCTGAGCCGTAAACACCACATTGCCCCGGATGAACTGCCCGAACTGGTCGGTAAGCTGGAGCATGAACTCGACAGCCTAACCCATAGCAGCGAACGCATCGAAGCCCTGACCGCCGATACCGCAAAACTGCTGGCCGAATACCACCAGCTGGCCGCGCAATTGTCAGCGCAACGCAGCCTGAGCGGCAAAAAACTGCAACAGCTGATTTCAGCGATGATTAAGGAACTGGGCATGCCGCAAGGCGAGTTTCTGGTCGATATTGCAGCGCAGGATAGCGAGATGCCCAAACTGAACGGCAAAGATAAAATCGAATTCCTGGTCAGCGCCAATCCCGGCCTACCAGCAAAACCACTGGCCAAAGTGGCATCAGGCGGCGAATTATCGCGCATTAGCTTAGCGATACAAGTCACCACGTCCAGTGATAAAACCACTCCGACCATGATTTTTGATGAGGTAGACTCAGGCATAGGTGGAGGCATTGCCGAAATCGTCGGACAAAAACTGCGCAGCTTAAGCCATAACCGGCAAGTCATGTGCGTCACTCACCTTCCACAAGTCGCTGCACAAGCGCATCACCATCTCTACGTTGAAAAAAACAACCGAACCGATATAACTTCTTCCAATGTCCGGTTACTGGAAACGGAAGAGCGCGTTGATGAAATAGCCAGAATGCTTGGCGGAGTCAATATCACTGCCAACACGCTGGCGCACGCCAAAGAAATGTTGTTTCAATCTACTCCCGGCAACTAGCCGGGAAACACAACTATAGGGAACCAAAAACTATGAACAGATTTCCAGCAGAATGGGAAAAACAATCCGCAGTATTAATTGCATGGCCGCATAAAACCGGTGATTTTCGCAATCTTGACGCGGTTGAGCAATCCTACAGCGTAATTGCCGAAACCATCAGCCAATATCAAAAACTGCTTATCGTTTGCCGTGATGATAGCCATCAGCAGCATATCCAGACCTTGATCAACAAAACCGACAATATCGACTTCATCCACGCCCCTGTGAATGATATATGGGTCAGGGATACCGTTTTTCTGACCGTCGAAAAAGACGGTGCCAATATGCACATGAACTTTCATTTTAACGGCTGGGGCGGAAAATACTCGCATCAAAGCGACAACGCACTTAATCACAAACTGCTAAACGTCAAACCCTTTAAAGGCGCCAGTCACACCGATATTGACTTTATATTGGAAGGCGGCAGCGTCGAAAGCGACGGCATAGACACCATCCTGACCACTAAACAATGCCTGTTAAATCCGAACCGGAACAAAGGCCTGAGCCAGCAGGAAATTGAACAACAATTGCTCCAGAATCTGGGCGCAAAGCGGGTATTCTGGCTGGATCAGGAAAACCTGACCGGCGACGATACCGACGCCCATATCGACACTTTGGCGCGATTTTGCTCTGCCGACACTATTGCTTACACCAGCTGCGACGATCCTGAAGACCCGCATTACAACAGCCTGAAATTCATGGAGACGCAGCTCCAAGGACTTAGAACCCAGGATGGAGATGTCTATCATTTGGTGCCGTTGCCGCTGCCGAAACCGATTCATGATGAGGACGGACAACAACTACCGGCCAATTATTCCAACTTCTTGATCATCAATCGCGCCGTCATGGTGCCGGTTTACGGCGACCCGATGGATGCGGTTGCGCTGGAACGCTTGGCCGGTTGCTTCCCGGATCGCAAGATTATTGCGACGCCGTGCCAGCCATTAGTGCATCAGTACGGCAGCCTACATTGCATGACTATGCAGTTTCCTGAAGGGACGTTGAGCCAAAAGCTCGTAGGATAGGTAGCAGAAAAAAGGGCAGGGGCGGTCAGGGGAATTGACCGCCCGGCAGCAAGAAATGTTAGTTGATATGCTTTTTTAATTCTCTAGGCAAAGAAAACACCACTTTTTCTTCTATGCCTTGAATCTCAATAGTCGATTGTCCGCCCCATTGTTTTAACTGATCGATCACTTCCTGAACCAGAACTTCCGGTGCGGAGGCTCCTGCGGTAACGCCGACCACAGCAACGCCCTCAAACCAGTTCTGCTGCATATCTTTCGCAGTATCAATCAGATAAGCCTGTTTACCGAGCTGCTCGGCAATTTCACGCAAACGGTTGGAGTTGGAGCTGTTGGGCGAGCCGACAACCAGGATAATATCAGCCGTCTTAGCCAGCTCATAAACCGCATCCTGACGGTTTTGTGTGGCGTAGCAGATGTCGTCTTTTTTCTGTTCCTGTATGCCTTTAAAGCGCGCTCTTAAGGCATCGACCATGATCTTGGTGTCGGTCATCGACAAAGTGGTCTGCGTAACATAAGCCAGGTCATCAGGTTTTTTTACCACCAGATTTTTAACGTCTTCCGGGGTTTCTACCAGATAGATACCGCCATTGTCAGTGGCCCGTTCATATTGCCCCATGGTGCCTTCAACTTCCGGGTGTCCGGCATGGCCGATCAGGATGACTTCACGATTCTCTTTGGCATGTTTGGCGACCTGCAAATGAACTTTGGTGACCAGTGGGCAGGTGGCGTCGAAAACCGTTAAGTCACGTTCCTTGGCTTCCTGCTGCACTTGCTTGGAAACGCCGTGGGCGCTGAAGATCAGATAAGAGCCGACCGGCACGTCGGTTAAGTCTTCAATGAAAATAGCGCCTTTTTCTTTAAGTCCGTCAACAACCGTTCGGTTGTGAACAACCTCGTGACGAACGTAAATGGGTGCGCCAAAAGCCTGAATGGCTTGGTCAACAATTTCAATAGCCCGGTCGACGCCGGCACAGAATCCACGAGGGTTGGCGAGTACAATTTGCATATCTTGACTTCTTTACTAGGTTAATTTGGAGTTATTTTAACTCAACATTGTTTCTGAGACGATAATTCCATCGGCATCAGCATATAAAAAATGATTTTGCTTGAAATTGACGCCGGCGAAAGTGACCAATAAGTCGCGGTCGCCGTGGTCTTTTTTATGGCTTTTTAACGGATGAGTGTGCAATGCGCGTATACCGATTGGAAGCTGATTGAGGGTTGCAGAATCGCGGATGCAGCCATGAATCACAATGCCTTGCCAGCCGTTGGCGATGGCAAGCTTTGCCAGATCAGCGCCGAATAGAGCACAACGGTGAGAGCCGCCGCCATCGACAACCAACACCCGGTTTTCAACTTTTTCTTCCAGAACCGTTTTGATCAAGATGTTGTCTTCAAAAACCTTGATCGTGGTGATTTGGCCGCAAAAGATCGGCTGACCGCCATAAGATCTGAGCAACGGCTCGGCAATCTGGAAGTGGTCTTCCGCTGAATGGGCATCGCAAAGATCGGCGGTAGTAAAAGTCATGATTCAAATCTCAAAAGGATAAAAGGCGGCAGGGCGAAAGGCTTTTTTCGCCTATCTCAAGTATACCGCGCCAACAAGCCATTATCGCCGCATATTTCCGGCAGCGGTATTTTTACTTCATAGCCGCCGCCCGACGCTTCTTCCATGTCTTGTCCATACATGCCTTCCATGCGCTCAACGACAATATCCTGGTTGCCCTGCGGCAGTATTAATTCCAGCTTGTCGCCGACCGAAAACCTGTTCTTTACATCAATGGTTGCAAGACCGGTTTCCTGATCATAACTCCTGATCTCGCCGCAAAACTGCTGCTGATGGCTTTTGGAATAACCGGTCATATAATTTTGCTGTTCGTGGGTATGATGGCGTTGGTAAAAACCGTCGGTGTAACCCCGATTGGCAAGGTTTTCCAACACTCCAATCAGTTCAGGCTGGAATGCCCGTCCCGCCAACGCATCGTCTATCGCCTGACGGTAAGTTTGTGCTGTGCGCGCGACATAATAATGCGATTTGGTGCGGCCCTCGATTTTAAGGCTGTCTACGCCGATTTCGACCAGACGCTGCACATGCTCGATGGCCCTTAAGTCTTTT
>DATBQC010000654.1:0-1934 GCA_036561065.1 Methylobacter sp.
CAGAAAATCCGGGATTAAAAAATCTGTTCAATATGGGAAACCAGGCGCAAGGCGTGCAACAACAGTCGCTGGCTGCTGCGGTATTCGCATATGCGGCAAACATCGATAAACCCGAAGTGCTAAAACCGGTGATCAATCGTATTGTTCACAAGCATGCATCTCTTGGCATCAAAACCGAACACTATCCCATTGTCGGGCGCCACTTGCTAAGCGCCATTAAGGAAGTGCTGGGCGAAGCCGCCACAGAGCCGTTATTGAATGCGTGGTCGGAAGCATACTCAATGCTGGCTGATCTGTTGATATCTGAAGAGCGGAAACTTTATAGCAATCACTCCATGCGGCCGGGAGAGCTCATAGAGGTTCGAGTTAGCCGTATATCGCAGGAAAGTGTACTTATCAAAGCGTTCGAATTAGCGGCCGTAGACGGCAAACCGCTACCTGCTTTCAATCCGGGGCAATATATTAGCGTCGCTGTTGATTTCCCGGACGGATCCCGGCAACTGCGGCAATACAGTTTGTCTGATACGCCGGTTAAGCCGCATTACAGAATCTCGGTGAAACGTGAAGTCGAACAAGCTGACAGACCATCCGGGCAGGTTTCTAATTGGCTGCATGAAAATATAAATGTTAATGACAGAATATGGGTCAGCCCGCCTTACGGGGACTTTGTTCCTGGTATTGATGGCGATGATCCGATAATATTGATTTCTGCGGGGGTTGGAATAACGCCGATGATATCAACGTTAAATCACCTGTCACATACCCAGCCGAAACGTCCGGTCATTTTCGCGCATGCCGCACGTGATCGTTCGCATCATTCACATAAGGATGATATCGAAGCGGCTCTAGGCAATATGCCTTTTCTAAGAGTAGCCACATTCTATGAAAGTATTCATGAATCCGATGACCTGAACGAAGATGTCTTTAAAGGTGAATTGCAGCTTTCTACAATTCCAGGCTGGGATCATGAAAGTGCAGAAATTTACCTTTGCGGACCATTGGGCTTCATGAAAAAACAATGGAAAGAGTTGCTGGGGGCAGGCATAGCAAAGCAACGCATCCATAGAGAAGTCTTTGGGCCTGACTTGCTCGACAATTTGCTTTGATTGCGCGCATTGGGAATGTTGGTAGGAATTACATGTATGGAGAAAGCAATTGATTGAAGAATCAAAATTAAAAGATGCCGAGCGCATTGTAAGAGTACTGATGATTGCAATCTTGTTCACTGCAGGAGCAAGCAAGTTTTTCAGCCACGGCGGATTTTTCGATTACTACTCAAAATTGTTCCAGGGAAATCTGAGAATCCAGATATCTCCGTTTATCGTAAACGCATATCTTCAGGTGATTCCATTTATTGAAATCGGACTTGGCTGCGCCCTATTTAGCAATCGGTATAAGTCGCTCGCTTTATATGGCTGGTTCGCCTTTATGCTGAGTTTGCTGATCGGGCATTACATCCTTCAAGATTGGTCATCGGTTAATCAAATGCTGGATTATTTCATTATCGGATTGATAAGTTTTATTCTGCCCAGCCATGAATCCTGGTTCCGCCGGTAAACTTTTTGGAGCCCGTTGTGTATATCAAGGCATACTTAATTTAGTTGTATCCCATATGCATATTAAATACACTACTTCACTATGCACTTGACTCAATTTTCCGATATCGGTTTGCGCTTACTCATGTATCTCGCACAAGGACCACGCGAGACACATACTGTGACCATTGCTGAGGTATCGAACCAGTTCAATATTCCACGCAATCATCTCGTTAAGGTCGCCGGTCAGCTCACGCGGCAAGGTTGGATCGATGCAACCAGAGGAAGAACAGGGGGAGTACGTCTTGCCATAGAGCCTTCTTTATTACGTTTAGGGCAGGTAATGCGCGTACTCGAAGGCGAAAAGGAACTCGTGAATTGTGAGAAAATGGAATGCAG
>DATBQC010000655.1:0-2031 GCA_036561065.1 Methylobacter sp.
AACCTAACCCTAGCTACCTTTCGTAGCGCCGAGTTTGGTTTTTTAGGCGTCGTCGTATAAACGCGAGTACACACACCCCGGCGCTGAGGACAAGCCTCCAATGCAGGGACATTGCTTTTTTCTATTTTCTTAGCACGAGGCTTACGAACCAATTGGTTGATCGTGGCCATAACTTTGTTTACTCCGATATACAATTTAACTGTCAGATAATAAAAGAACCGTCGCACATATTAAACGCCGACGGTATTTACAATTCGACCCGACCCAAGCACGTTAGCTCATTTGAGCAGAGTATATTACTTGCTAATGATTCGCTGGTCAAGCCAATATTTAGAAATAGACGCTATAATAAATTTCTAAATATTCAAAGCCTGCTTAAGGGCTTCTTCCACATCGCCGGCATCTACCGCTTGCGGCGCTTCACTTTCTACTATTTCCTGCTGAGCAAACCTGTTTTTTCTGCTCTCATGATACGCCAACCCTGTTCCTGCCGGGATTAAACGACCAACGATAACGTTCTCTTTTAACCCTTGCAAACCATCACTTAACCCACGCACAGCGGCGTCAGTCAATACTCGAGTAGTTTCCTGGAAAGACGCCGCCGAAATAAATGACTCTGTCGCTAAAGATGCCTTAGTAATCCCGAGCAGCACAGAATTATAGCTTGCCGGTATTTTCCCTTCAGCCTCGACCTTGTCATTCTCTTCTCTCATTGCGGCACGCTCAACCTGATCACCTTTCAGGAAGCTTGTATCACCAGACGCCGTAATTTCGACCTTCCTGAGCATTTGACGAATGATAGCCTCAATGTGTTTATCATTGATCTTCACACCCTGCAAACGATACACATCCTGAATTTCCTTAACCAGGTAATTTGCTAACTCCTCAATTCCTCTTAATCTAAGGATATCGTGCGGCGTTAATTCACCTTCCGCTATCGTCTCACCCTTTTCGACATATTCGCCTTCGAAAACGGTAATATGACGCCATTTAGGTATCAATGTTTCAACTTGCTCACCCGCGGGATCAGTAATAATAACCCGCTGCTTGCCTTTCGTTTCCTTACCAAACGAGATGGTTCCACTGGTCTCCGCAAGGATTGCCGGATCTTTAGTTTTCCGTGCTTCAAACAAATCGGCAACACGCGGCAAACCACCGGTAATATCTCTTGTTTTACTGGACTCTTGAGGAATCCTTGCTAAAACATCACCGACCTTTACTTCACCGCCGTCCTTGATCCCGGCAATCGCCCCGGCAGGCAAGAAATATTGTGCTGGTATTTCAGTCCCCGGCAAATAGATTGCATTTCCACCGCCATCAAACAGTTTCACCATTGGCCGCAATTCCTTACCCGCACTGCCCCGCTGCTTTGGATCAGTGACGACCAATGAGCTCAAACCGGTAACTTCGTCGGATTGCTTTTGTACGGTGACGCCGTCAACGAAATCAATTAACTCAACTACACCATCAACCTCGGTAATAACTGGATGGGTATGAGGATCCCAGGTAACGATGATATCGCCGGCACTGATCCGAGAGCCTTCCTGCACGGAAAGCACCGCACCATAAGGGATTTTATAACGCTCTTTTTCCCGTCCATAATCATCAACCACGCCAACTTCGCCCGATCGTGAAACAGCAACCAGATTACCTTCGCGATTAACAACCGATTTCAGATTGTTAAGACGCACAGTACCCGCAGACTTAACCTGAACATTGCTGATTGCCGCCGATCTGGATGCAGCACCACCGATGTGGAAGGTACGCATAGTCAACTGCGTACCGGGCTCACCGATCGATTGCGCGGCAATAACACCTACCGCCTCACCAATATTCACCAGATGGCCGCGCCCCAAGTCACGCCCATAACAGGCGGCACAAACACCATGCCTGTTTTCACAGGTAATAATTGAACGAACCAAAATCTGATCAATACCGTGTGCTTCAAGAACGGACACCCAATGCTCATCCAGCAATGTACCACCAGGCGCAACTATAATTTCACCAGCAGGATCCATGATGTCATTAACG
>DATBQC010000656.1:0-4573 GCA_036561065.1 Methylobacter sp.
AGACCCAGATCTTTGTGTGCTTGAATTGAAATTCAATCACGAAATGCCGTTATTAATGCAAGGAATCGTAACAGGATTCGGACTCAAGAGAGTCCCTTATTCAAAATATGCCATCGGCATGACTCGCCTCGGAGCCTGGGCTGAATGGGGTGGTTATCCTGGTATGGCATTCAAGACGTTTGCTGGGATCCTCGTCTATTGTAAAGACGATGGGACTATATTGATGATTCGCCGATCTAATGAAATGAAAAATCCTGGTAAATGGGATCTGCCGGGCGGGCACGGTAATAAATCAGATGATGATCCATTTCATACAGCAATGCGTGAAGCAACAGAAGAAATAGGCATTCTTCCAAACAATGAAGATTATATCGGAGAACATGTAGTATTAGTTGAACCAAAAGACGACACCGTTCGGCGCCGCATCATTTACATGTACGCCATATCTGAAGACGAGAAAAAACGAATTTCGAGCGATATCCGTTTAAATAATGAATCTGATGGATTCTGTTGGTTCAAGCTCGATGAGATTCCAAAGAAAGTCCACTTTGATCTATCATGGGTAGCTGAAGAGCTCGCAACCAGATTAGGTGGAGGCCAGGGCTCCGGTTATACTTATATTCCAGACAATGATGTTATTGGAACATAATAAATGTCAATCGGACCACGACTGATATTTATACCCATGAATTAGCGTTCCTGGCAGGATTCGAACCTGCGTTCGACAGCTTCGGAAACTGTTACCTATCCTCTAGGCTACGGGAACAATGGAAATTACTGGCATCAGCTTGTAAGATTCAGTATGAAAAGAACACAGTATGGATTCACTGCCGTCGAACTATTAATCGTCATCTCTATCAGTGCAATATTTATCGTCATATTGGCTCATATTGGCTTTGGGTTAACTGCTAGTGGGGATGAAGCCGCAGCAGAAGCCAAGCAATTTGCTAATCAATTGCATATTGATAATACGGGCATTTCCTGTGCGGATCGTGATACTGATGGTGATGGTTATGTTTCATGCACCATTGCTGCAAAAGATGGTAGACTCATTCCTATTTTGTGCGCCATAAATATATCGATGAATTCTGGTTGCAAAATGCAATTCATATTTCCACAAGTTCCAGTCCAAAAGAACTAAGAACCCTTTCGTTCGCGGAAGAACGTTTTATAATATGGAGCTAGCTCTTGCCCTGAATCACCTATCAAAATAGTCAGCGCCGCAGCATCAAATGGATTCGATTCCGCGCGCACTATTCTATTGAAATACCAAAGAAGTTCTCGACGTCGATCTTCCGATACTTTGCCTTTATATCTATCCGAAACCCATCGTCCGATAGAATAAATGTCCATGGTCCTTTGATTTGATTGCCATCTTGCAGGATAACTCTGTTTAAGCTCATCTTCGTATGAGCAACGTACGAGGGCCACTTCGTACTTAATTTCTTCGTTTGTCATTAACTTCAAACTACAACTAGTACCTCTGGCAGGACTCGAACCTGCATAAACTTGATCCGTAGTCAAGTGCCTGATCCATTAGGCTACAGAGGTGTAAACTTTTCTTCCATGGAGCAGCTCTCTCGTCCCGAAGATTTTGAAATGGATATTCGGCTGGCTCCTATTGGGAAGCTCTCCGATAAATATCGGTGTTTTACTGTGTTTGTTTCTGCTAATGTTCTTGGAACCGATAATTGCTTCGATGGTAGACGCCACGAGTGGTCCTTTGCACGCGTGAAAGTGCTCAGTTCTGGAGCTTTCTTTTGTTGGGGTGGCAAGACAGAAAAAGATTGTCGCGTCTTCGAAAATCCTAGAAATAAAAATAATCGAACCTCTATGAGAAAGCTCGCTCAGAAATTAGCAAAATTTATATGTCCCAACCATTTTGGATTGGTCTATCATGGCGAGCTCATACACCAGTTATGTGAGAAAGTAAATAAACATCTTGCGATTCATATAGTCATGAATCAATAAATTTATCAGTGCCCCGTGCGGGATTCGAACCCGCATTTCTCGATAGAGAGTCGAGCTGCCTAGCCATTAGCAAAGAACGGGGCCTGAGCCAGTTAGACGATGGGAATATATAGACATTTACGGCCAGGCGTGATTTATTGCGCCTGGCCGTAAATCAGAAAAGGTTTGCGTCAGATAGGCGCTGACTGCACAACCCAGAAGTCTGAAGCAAGACTGGAATTGGATATGTAATCATATGCCATCCAGAAATACCCAGCCAAACCCCAATTGGTGCCCCAAGAATTTCTAACGAGGAAGGCTTTCTTTGAATCATCGTAGCCAACAATGGCCACGGCATGACCACCTTGCTGTTGCTCGTTTGGACCTGGTACGGGCAGGAATCCCTTCTTCGCCATGTCCGCTGACATCATATAGTCATAAACAACGAAACCGAATCCAACAAGGAAACCAGACACAAGAGCTGATTTCATCGTTGTGATGTCGCCATCAGTGATTGAATGATATGATGTGACTTTATGAGAAGCCGCTGCAGTCCATACTGACTGAGCAGGATTTTTTGTGAAATCACTAATAACATATGGCCACAGTGATTCATCTACAACGCCATACTTGTTGCCGGTCTTAACTGCATCACGAATTGTAGCGCCAGAATCTTCCGAAGTAGTACCTTCGATTTTCCTGGTCGCATAATACTCAAATAGGCGGCTTGCCCTGATAAGCTTACCGGGAGTAGGGGTCGGAGTAGGTGCTGGTGGTGCCGGAGGAGTGGGAGGAGTTGGTGCCGGAGGAGTTGGAGGAGTTGGAGGAGTTGGAGGAGTTGGAGGTACGGGGGCCGGAGTGGGAATAATAGGCTTGACTGTAGTGAGATAAGTAATCGTTCCATCCGCTGATTGTGTAACGCTTGATATACCTACAGAAGGCGTTGCTGCGGCCATCGCATGCAGTTTACCTGAAGCAGTCTTATGTTCATTGGCTTCGACAAGAGCCGCGAACATGTGAGCTGTACAACTACCCAAATCACCCTGATCTTCAATCGGACTGCAAATACCACGAAGATCAAAAGATGGTGGGAGAGTGACAATCCCGCTCGGAAGCTTTAAGCGGTATGCCTCATCCCGGTTATCGTTGAGTTGCTTCTTCCATCCACCTAGATGTACGTGTCTTGTAGATCCGTCTGCATGATGTGCAATTTTCAGCATACGGGACGTAAATAAAAAAGAATTTATAAATAATAGTCCGGGTGGCGGGACTCGAACCCGCAAGTTCCATTACCCTTTCGACCGTTTAGAAGACGGAGGGGATACACCCGGCTTGTAAATTATTATTAGAATTCATATTCAAGGTTTTTTATAAAGGTACGTTTGGTTGGTTTTTTGGACTAAAAACCAACTTAGAAGTAACGTCGACGTTACTTCTAAGTTGTCTAGGAATCCATCATTATTTCTTAGAAACTTTACTCAGGAATATGTGACATATCAGGAAAACTCGATAGAGGCTGTTAATCAGCTCTTTGATATAAGACCGGTCACGAATTCAAATGGAAACAGAAGAAGCCCTTAAGCTCCGCAGCTTCGGTCGTTCACTTATAGACCGTGGTCTATTTGAGAATGATCCGGAAGATGGGCGTATTAAATGGGTGAACGACTTCATTTTAGATAAAACTGGATGGTCATTATCTGAAATTCAAGAAAAAACAGTATTTGATCTATTGCCAGACCAATACCATCCAGGATTTCGAGAGAGAACAGCGGGAAAAAGATCAAAATTTTATATTTTCCCGATTAGGACCAAGAATTCTTGGCTCACTTGGTGGCTTACTAGAGACTATGATGACTCGGGGGAATCAAGCTGGGGACTTGGTAAGTATATGTCCACAACTAAAGAAAATGGTGCAGACTTTGATGTGATGCATACTATAATGGAATCAATTAATCTTGCTGGCGAAGTATTATTCCAGCATGAAGATTCGCATTTATGGACCAAGAAAGAGTTGAGCCGACTTGATACGGTCGATGCCTCACTCCGCCGTGAATTTGGTCACGTTTCAAACAAAGCTGGATATGCTGAGCAGTTGGCTCGTGATGCGGCTAATCAGTCGTTATCTATGAACGAGACCTTGAAGAATTTCAAAGGTCAGATTAGTGGTTTTGAACAGGAAATACGGGATGCTCTTGTTAAAATGGGAGGGCTCGAGGAAAGAGTCACCGAAGGCATTGTCCGCCTTATGAATACCGATCAATTTTATACTCGACAAGCTGCTGCAGTCAGGGGGCTTACCAAAAATATAGTCATTTCAGTCAGTGCCATTGTAATAATTGGCACTATTATCCAGATATTGATATTTCATTGGTCCACCATCATCAAGATTATATCGTAGAGCGGGTAACTGGAATCGAACCAGCATTGCAAGGCTTGGAAGGCCTGCATCTTACCATTAGAACATACCCGCAGGAGTGTTTTTCGTATAAGAAATGATACAAGAATGAGGAGTCAGAGACAGGGATCGAACCTGTGACGCACCGCTTTTGCAGAGCGGGGGCTTGCCACTTGCCTACTCTGACATAGTGGGTTCCGGACGTCCCTGCATTTTAAAATCCCGGGG
>DATBQC010000657.1:0-1843 GCA_036561065.1 Methylobacter sp.
TTCCGCCTATCGTCGGTCATGTGATTCATCCAATCGTCCACTACTGCAATATTGACGCCGCAAGACCGGGCGGCAAGCGCAGAAAAACGGGATCAACGCCAGGATCACCAACGACGCATGGCGTTGCTTGCGCGGGATTTCTAACGGTTTATCGGCTTATGCATCACTGCTTATGTGCGGGATTTTGGCAGGTGCGTTCCCGAAAACAACAATTGAACTGATGGGGCAAACGGCAGTCTATCCAGAGCACATGACTATTTCATTTGCGTGAAAATTTCTATAAATGGAAAATGCTGGAAGGCAGGATCAGGTTGATTGCGTTCGAATATCTTCTCTTACCCAATCACATCTCATTGACATTTGAAGGAGGACTACCGTGAAAATAATCGTCGCTTCGATTTTAAGTATGATCGCCATCAACGCTATCGCACAGCCGGTAACTGACAGCAATACTGTGACAATTACCGCCAAAGGACCAGTCATCGTCTTGCCGGCCCGCACTCAAGCAATGTCACCTGGCGAGTTCGGGCAGTTCGCGGGTTCTTATGAATTGGCCAATGGCAATTCCATCGCACTGTTCTCGCGCGGGTTGAAGAAATATGCGGCCTTGCATGGTGAAGCTTGGCACGAATTGGTCGCGGTTGCCGGCAATAGTTTCGTCGCCAAAGATCGTCAATTGAAAGTGACGCTGGATCGTAATGACGATGGTGAAGTAAGCGGGGGAGAGGTCTTCATTGTTGTACCGGCGGACCGCATATCGAAGAACAGTCCGCGCAAGCAGCAAGTGCAGAGTGTTGCAATGCGATAAATTTACTGCCGTTTTTTTGATCGAAAAGGGGCTAGTTTAATTAGCCCCTTTTTACAATTTGTTCTTATGACGATGCCGTTGGTATCGAGATGCATCGCGTTAATCCGTAGACTGAAACCCGATTTTCCCCACGAGTCTTGCCATTTCTCCCACTCGAAGTTTCTCCCTGGTGCTGCTTTCGAATTGACGATCACGTGGAAGCATGCCGTGCGCTGCCGAGTCGCCTTCCATGGCTTTGCAATGTCTGCGAAGTTACCGAGCAAATGTAGTGCAATTCATGACGGGAAGTGTTCCCTATCCGCGCAAATTGCATTCTATCCCGAGATTTTTGCATTCCGTCTCAAAGCGCTGTGACTTGCTTTTTGCATCGTCTAATCTTCAACCTGTCGCGACGATGATGTCGCAAACCCCACGACGGACAAGTGCTGTCGTGGCAGGGCGTCTATTTTCTGTTGAAATCCAACTCGCCCCCCGTCTCATTAAGGAGAACCCCTTGAAAGCATTTATCGTCGCATCAATTCTCGCCGTCATCGCATCGACTGCGACTGCGCAATCGGCTGGTGATAGCAGTACTGTCACGATCAACGCCGCCGGCCCAGTTATTACGTTGCCCGCTGTAGCTCGTCCCATGACCTCATCCGAGTTCGGAAAATTCACCGGCTCCTACACACTCTCGAACGGCAAGAGCTTGACGTTGTTTGTACGCGGCTCGGCGAAATATGCCGCCATAGAGGGCGAAGGATCGCACATTCTGGTCGCGAAATCGGGTAATTCCTTTGTGGCCAAGGATAAACAGCTCGCCATGACAATCGAGTTGCACGATCACGCCGAGCCAAGTGGCGAAGTACTTATTGCGGTTCCCGGTGAACGACTCGCCAACGGTGAGATGAGTCAGAAAGTTGTCAAGCTCTCGATGCAATGATCCGTTCCTGAGAACGCATCGATCGTTTTATGGCGCCGTTTTGTTTGCGGCGCCATTGTTGTATTTGGATGCAAGAGAACTTTGGTCACCCTGCATGGCAGCCGCTACCATGC
>DATBQC010000658.1:0-10160 GCA_036561065.1 Methylobacter sp.
AACTGGGCTTCCTTTGCTGCATCCAGCAATCGGTTCTTATTGACCAGGCTGCCGATCAGGGCCGCATCGTCCGGTTTTATTGCGTCTTTCAATTGCTCGGCAGCCGCCATTAGCAATGCGTTCCAACTGGGAAACAGCATGACGCCTGATTGATCCAGCACCGCCATGGATACGCCTGCACCAATAAAAGGGATAACTTTGCCTTGTTTTAGACTTTCTTCGAGCTGCTGGGGAATATGCATTTGTCGGTCATCGTGATAGCTTGATTCGCGTCAAGCATAACACTTTGCGCGTTAGTTATGTTCTAGAATTATTCCTATATGAATCAACTTGACTGTGTCCTTTGTAGATATATTTTAAACCTCCATGTATTGACACTGTGCGCACATATCGATTATAAAATCCAAAGATAAAATTTTATGGAGACAAGACGATGCAGCCAACCGGGGCAGACGAACTTAACGGTCAGATACGCAATATTAACATCAACATTCGCGCCAAGCGCATGCAGCGCGATCTGATTGATCAGGCCGCCGAGCTGCTAGGTAAAACGCGTTCGGATTTTATGTTGGAAACGGCATGTCGAGAGGCCGAAGACGTGCTGTTGGATCAGCGTATTTTTAATTTGGATGCGGAAACGTTCAAAAAGTTCCAGGCCATGCTGGATGCACCGCCAAGCGAAAATCCAAAACTGCGCAAATTGATGGCAACCCAAGCGCCTTGGGAGTCGTAGTTTGTCCGATGCTGAAAAATGGAGTGCGCCGGCACCGTTGACTGCTGCGCATGATGTGACCGATTTTAAGTGCGGTGAAACAACGCTTGACCGGTGGCTCAAAACAAAGGCTTTTCGCAACGAAGAGCGCGGCGCTTCGCGTACTTATGTGGTTTGCGTCAATAATCGGGTCGTTGCTTTTTATTGTCTGGCGACGGGTTCTATTGCCAGTGATCTTGCGCCGGGCCGCATTCGGCGCAATATGCCAGACCCTATTCCGGTGATGGTCTTAGGCCGCTTGGCGGTTGATTTAGCTTGGCAGCGTCATGGACTTGGCAAAGTATTATTGCGCGATGCAATTTTGCGCACGATTCAGGCTGCCGGGATTGTTGGTATAAAGGCGCTTCTTGTTCATGCGCTTTCTGATTCAGCGGTGCAGTTTTATGAAGCCCACGGTTTTCACCCTTCGCCTACCGATCACCGGACGCTTTTTTTGCTTTTATCCGAGGTATAACATGCGGAGGATGTCTGTAGCTACGAATCATCAACCTGATCGGCCAGCGTGGTCAGCTGTTTAACCAACTCCGACAATTGCTGCTGATTCTCCGCACGTACCGTGGCATGAGCCACTTTGCGGCCTTTACGCGGGGCTTTGTCGTACAGATGCAAATGCGCGTGCGGAATTGCCAATAACTCTTCAGTCTTAGGCAGCCCGCCGATGAAATTGACCATGGCCGCGTTGCCGACCGGCGCTGTTGAGCCTAACGGCAGATCCAGAATCGCCCGCAGGTGGTTTTCAAACTGGCTGGTTTCGGCGCCTTCTATCGTCCAGTGGCCGGAGTTATGCACCCGTGGCGCGAACTCGTTGACTAGCAGCTGGCCGTCTATTTCAAATAATTCCAAGGCCAACACGCCGACATAGTCCAGCGCTTCCAGCAAACGGGATACATAGCTTTCGGCCTGTTGTTGCATCGGGTCATCGGCGCGGCATTCGGAAACGCGCAGGATGCCGCCGCGATGCAGGTTTTCCGATAACGGGTAGAAAACAATCTCCCCTGAAACGCTGCGCACGGCGATGATGGACACTTCGCGGTTGAACGGGACGAAGGCTTCGACGACTGCCGGGACGCCTTGCAACAGCTCCCAAGCGCCTGTTAAATCATCCGCCGATTTGAGTAGCGACTGGCCTTTGCCGTCGTAGCCTTGAGTGCGGCTTTTCAAAATGGCGGGGTAGCCGATGGTGGTCATGGCGTGTTGCAGGCTTTCGAGGCTGTCCACCGCGGCATAGTCCGGCGTAGGAATGCCGATGTCGTGGAAAAAAGTTTTTTCGACTAACCGATCCTGGGCAACGGCCAGTGCCTTCGGGGAGGGATGCACTTGGGTGTGGGAGGTCAAAAACTCGGCGACTTCAGCCGGGACATTCTCGAACTCGTAAGTGACCACATCGGCGCGTTCCGCCAGTTGCGCAAGCAGTGCCGGATCGTTGTAGTCGCCGATCAAGGGTTCGCCCAGCCTGTTGGCGCAGGCATCGGCGGAAGGGTCGAGGAAAATAAATTCCAGCCCTAAAGGTATGCCCGCCAGCGCTATCATTCTGGCAAGCTGGCCTGCGCCCAATACACCCACTCTCATAACTCATCCCCTGGTCTTGGGTCGGAATGTGCAAGCACCGACTCGGTTTGCTCGCGTCTGAAATCGTTTAATGCGCCCTTATACTGGGCATGTTTGTTACTGATGATGGCTGCTGCCAATAAGGCCGCGTTGATTGCGCCCGCTTTACCTATCGCCAGCGTACCGACCGGAATTCCGGCGGGCATTTGCACGATGGACAGCAGGGAGTCCATGCCGTTTAACGTTTTGGATTGCACCGGTACGCCCAACACAGGCACTGCGGTTTTCGCTGCCGTCATGCCGGGTAAATGCGCCGCCCCGCCTGCTCCGGCGATGATCACTTCCAGTCCTTTGCCTTCAGCCGCTTCCGCATAATCGAACAGTTTATCCGGGGTACGGTGCGCCGAGACCACTTCAACCTCGTGCGGAATGCCGAGCCGTTCCAGCGTTTCCGCTGCATGGCGCATAGTTTCCCAGTCGGACGTTGAGCCCATGATGATGCCAACCAGTGCGGTCATGTGTTACTCCTTATTAAGCAGGTAATCATAAATGTCTAATAGTTATCACGAAGGGTGCATAGTTCAAAAAATCAAAGCCGCGTAGTATCGCATAAATGCCGGAATTTTAAGATAAGTATTCCGGGATTCACGTCAGGCTATCCTGCCTGACGCCCTTCGGGTTAATGCAAATCTGTTCCAAACAGATTTGTGCCGGAATCCAGAGCACAGGGATGTGAATGCTTGATTTAACTTAAGCGGCACTTCTTTTGCAAGATTTATCGTCTGCTTCAGCATTGCCATCCATGGCTTCTGGAACCCGGCAATCCCTGCCGGGATGACGTGGTTAATAAGCAGCTGTATATAGCTAATTTCTAACTTTCATCGCTTTCAAGCCCCGCCTGTTCGGTGATGCTTTTGGGAAAGGTCTTTTTGACTTTAACGCCCAGCTCGACAAAGCTGCTGGCTTGGCGAATCAGGTTGCCGTTGCCTTGGGTTAATTTATTCATAACGCCGTCATAAGTGCTGTTGACGGTGCTGAGCTGCTTGCCCAGTTTATCCAGGTCATCGACAAAGCCCCGGATTTTGTCGTAAACCAGCCCCGCCTTATCGGCGATGGCCCTGGCATTTTCGTTCTGGCGTTCATAGCGCCAGATGTTTTCGATAGTGCGCAATGTAGCTAATAAGGTCGTTGGGGTGACCACGATGATTTTGTGCTCGAAGGCATCGGTGAATAAACGCTCGTCGGCCTGGAAAGCGGCGATAAAGGCGGATTCAATCGGCATGAATAACAAGACGAAATCCAGCGACCTCAGGCCTTTCAAGCCGGAATAATCCTTGTTGCTCAGGCCCTTGATATGCTCCCGCACCGCTTCGGTATGCTGCTTTAAGGCCAACACCCGCTCCTGGTCATCCTCCGTTGAGCAATAGCGTTCATAAGCCAGGAGGGACACCTTGGAATCGATTACCACATCCTTGTCTTCGGGCAGGCGGACAATCACATCGGGTTTGAACAGCCGGTTTTCCTCGTCCCGAAATGCGCCTTGCGTTTCGTATTCGATGCCTTTGCGCAGCCCGGATTTTTCCAGCACTTTTTCCAGGATCATTTCGCCCCAGTTGCCCTGGGTTTTCTTATCGCCTTTTAACGCGCGGGTCAGGTTCAGCGCTTCCTGGTTCATTTGCGCGGTGTCGCGGCGCAACGAGACGATTTCTTCGCGCAGGGAAATGCGGTCCTTGTTCTCGTTGTCGTAAACCGTTTCGATGCGCTGCTTGAACTCGCCGAGCTGTTCCCGTAGCGGCGTGACGATATGGTCCAGGCTGGTTTTATGGTGTTCGGTGAACTGTTTGCTGCGGTCGTCGAAAATCTTGCCGGCCAGGTTTTCAAACTGGGTGTTCAAGCGCACTTCCGCATCCAGCAGCAGCTTTAACTTTTCCTCGGTATTTTTCGCCTGCTCATCCATCCGGGCCTGCAACTGGGCATTCTCGGTTTTGGTCTCGATGAACAGCTGCTGCAACTGCTTGAATTCGGCTTCGCGGTTTTGAAACTGCTTTAGTTTTTCTTCTGAAACCGCAAGATCGGTCGATAGTTGTCGGATCAGGGTTTTATCCTTGCCGCTCAACAGACGCATCGCAAATGCGCCAACCAGGAAACCGACCAAGGCCCAGATCAGCGCAGGCATGTCGTTGATAAAACTCATACTGAGTGAAATTACAACCGCTTGAAGATGGCTTCTGCAATATCCAGGGTTTTGTCCAGGTCTTCGTCGCTGTGCGCGGCCGATACAAAACCGGCCTCAAACGCTGAGGGTGCCAAATAAACACCCTGCTCCAGCATCGCATGGAAAAAGCGCTTAAATAGGCTTTGATCGCACTGCATGACTTGGGCAAAGCGGCTTATTTGCGTTTCTGCACTGAAAAACAGCCCGAACATGCCGCCGACGCTGTTGGTGGTCAGCGCGATACCTGCCTGGGCGGCGCGAGCTTTCAGGCCTGAAGTCAGTTTCTCTGTTTTTGCGGTTAAGGACTCGTAAAAGCAGGGCTTGGCTATCAATTCCAGGGTTTTCAAGCCGGCGGCCATGGCGACCGGGTTGCCGGACAGCGTACCTGCTTGATACACAGGGCCGAGCGGGGCAAGGCGTTCCATGATTTTGCGTGAGCCGCCGAAAGCGCCGACCGGCATGCCGCCGCCGATGATCTTGCCCAGCGTGGTTAAATCGGGTTTAACATTATATAGCCCCTGCGCGCCGGTTAAGCCCACCCTAAAGCCGGTCATCACCTCGTCAAAAATCAGCACGCTATTATATTGGTCGCAAACTTCGCGCAAGCATTGCAGGAAACCGGGTTCAGGCGGAATGCAGTTCATGTTGCCTGCGACCGGCTCGACGATGATGCAGGCGATTTGCTCGCCGCATTCTGCAAACAGTGCTTTGACTGCTTCGCTATCGTTGTAGGTCAGGGTGATGGTGTTTTCGGCAACGGAAGCCGGTACGCCGGGAGAGCTGGGTACGCCGAAAGTCAATGCGCCGGAACCGGCCTTGACCAATAAAGAGTCGGAATGGCCGTGATAGCAGCCTTCGAATTTAACGATTTTATCCCGGCCGGTGTAGCCTCGGGCCAAGCGAATCGCGCTCATGGTCGCCTCGGTGCCGGAACTGACCATCCTGACCATGTCGATGGACGGCATCAGTTCGCAAACCCGTTTGGCCATCAGCGTTTCGATTTCGGTCGGTGCGCCAAAACTCAAGCCCTTTTCTGCCGCCTGTTTGACTGCCGCAACAACTTCCGGGTGGGCGTGGCCTAAAATCATCGGCCCCCAGGAACCGACATAATCGATGTAACTATTGCCGGAACTGTCGTAGATATAAGCCCCCAGGGCATGGTCGATAAAAACCGGTGTGCCGCCTACGCCGCTAAAGGATCGTACCGGCGAGTTGACGCCGCCTGGAATTACAAGTTTTGCATCGGAAAATAACGCAGTTGCTTCAGTCATGGTTGCTATTTTTATCGCCAAGTATGGTGAGTATGCCGTCAGCCTGTCGGGAGCAGGTACGGCGAGGGTTGAATTTGTGGCGTAAAGGATAAGATAAGTTTGCCAGGATTGAAAGTTTATAGTGGAAAGTAGTTAGCAAGAAGCGAGGAATCGCAGCTAAAGTGCCGGGTAGCGCGATTTCATCCCCTACTGCTTGCATCGCTCGAAAAAAATGGCGATACCCTGACAATCAGGCTATTATTCCTTACTTAAGTATCAGTTATAAACAGATAAAGTCAGAAGGGATCTATGTTCAGCCCATTGTCGCCGCAATACCCGAAACGCAATTTTCTCTGTTCGTTAGGCATTATCATCGCAATCATCGGCGTTTCCGAAACGCTGGTCGTGTTGTTGTTTAATGCAAGTCATCACTGGGGCATTGTATTGTCGCCATTGCAGGATACCGTTGTTAACATCGCCCTGCTGACAGCACTCAGCTCGCCGCTGTTGTGGTTGCTGGCGATACGGCCACTGACTTTACAGCTCGCTCAGGAAAGGAGGACATCCAATAGGGAGCTGCTGGATGCCCTGGAGAATCATGTCCTGGTCAGTATTGCCGACGTTCAGGGACGTATCGTCTACGCTAACGACATGTTCTGTAAAGTTTCCGGCTATACACAAAATGAGCTTGTCGGCCAAGATCATCGTATCGTCAACTCCGGTCATCACGATCAGGATTACATCCGCAACATGTGGCATACCATCGCCGGCGGGCAGGTGTGGCGCGGGGAGTTTTGCAACCGCAGTAAAGACGGTGAATTGTACTGGGTGGATAGCACTATCGCGCCGGTGCTGGATAAAGTCGGCAAGCCCAAACAATATATTTCGATACGCCGCGATACTACCAAGCGAAAAGCGAATGAACTAAAGCTAACCGCTCTGAAGCGCGCACTGGACGCCAGCAGCGAGATGATACTCATCACTAATGCGGAGGGCCTCATCCAATACGCCAACCCGGCGCTGTGCCTGTTTACCGACTGGACAGAGGATGCGTTGCTGGGACAAAAACCCTACGTTCTGGACAGCGCTACCGCCGATCAGCAAGCCCTGTCCGAGATGCAAAGTCGGCTCCGTTGCAGCGAAACCTGGTCAGGCCGGTTGCGGGGCCGCCGCCGCGGCAAAGCTTCTGCTCATGCCGCTGAGGAAAAGCTGGAATACTGGGCCAAGACTAATATTACGCCGATCCTGATGGGAGACGGCACGCTGTCCGGTTATGTACAGATTCAGCATGATGTCAGCAAGCAGGTCGAACAGGAAGCGACTTTGCAAAGCGAAGCTGACGATACCGCCGCCCGCCTGGCGATCTCCGAGGCACTGCATCAGCCCCTGTCGCTGGAACAACGATTTGGTCAGGTGCTGGATATTTTATTCGATCTCAAGGGTTTCGATCCGCAACGCAAGAGTTGTGTGTTTCTGCGGGCGCAGGATGATGATTATCTGGAGAGCTTCGTGGTGCACGGTAAGTTCGATTGTATGGAGCGGCGCATAGATTTTGGCGACGGCTTGTGCGGACAAGTCGCCGAGTCAAGGAAGTTGGCCGTTGCCGATGATTGCTGCTGCGATAACCAGCCGTCCCACGGGCACTACGTTGTGCCCATCGCTTTCGGCGAGGAAATTCTTGGCATATTATTTATTTATACCGATCCCTGCCCCGTGCAAAGCGAGTCCCGCATTGCCATGCTCAAGCAGGTAGGTGAAATGATAGCGCTCGCACTGCTTCAGAATCAGGCCAATGCCTCAATGGAGGCGGCGCGTGATGCCGCTTTGCAGGTTGCGCATACCAAGACTGAATTCCTGGCCAATATGAGCCATGAAATTCGTACGCCGATGAACGGCGTATTGGGCATGTTGGATCTTTTGCAGGATACCCAGTTGTCTCGCGAGCAATGGGATCTGATCGAAATCGCGGCAAATTCGGCAGAATCCCTGTTAACCATCATCAACGATATTCTGGATTTTTCCAAACTTGAAGCGGGTAAAATCGAGTTGGAACAGATCGAATTTAACCTGCCGGATTTGGTGGAAGAAGTTTGTGCGCTACTGTCCAGTCGCGCTCACAGCAAGGGTTTGGAATTAAACTGCTTTTTGCCGTCGAATCTGCCGCAACGGTGGCAGGGCGATCCCAATCGCATTCGTCAGGTGCTCACTAACCTGATTGGCAACGCGGTCAAATTTACCGAGAAAGGTGAAGTTTCGGTAAAAGTTGTCATGCCGGAAAATGACGCCGCCGCGTCCGCTCCCGGCAGCCTTGCGGCATACACGCCATTCATGGCGATTGCCGCACCTGCTCCCGACAGGCTTGCGGCATACACACCATCCATGGCGATATTACGTTTTGAGGTAGTGGATACCGGTATCGGTATTACCGCCGAGGCGCAAGCCCGTTTGTTTCAGGCTTTCTCGCAGGCCGATAGTTCCACCTCCCGGCGTTATGGGGGTACGGGTCTAGGCCTATCCATCAGCAAGGATCTGGTTGTGCTTATGAACGGCAGCATCGGCGTTGACAGCACTTTTGGGCAGGGGGCAAACTTTTGGTTTACTCTGCCATTGGTGCAGATGGATGACGAGGCGCCGGTTCCACAAGCTAACTTTGCCGACAAGCGTGCCTTGATAGTCGATGATAACGCCACCAACCGCATGATTCTGATGCATTATTTAAGCAACTGGGGCTTTGTTTTAAACGAAGTAGACAACGGACCTGCGGCGCTCGTTGAACTCGAAGCCGCCGTTTTACGAAACGAACCCTATGATTTGCTGCTGTCGGATATGCAAATGCCGGATATGGACGGCTTCGCGCTGGCTCGCGCCATCATCGGAAAGGCCTCCATTGCAGGGACACCACGTATTCTTTTATCCTCAGGCTGCATAGGTTCGCAAGTCGAAAGGCTTGAGTCCGGTTATACGCAAAGCCTGTTAAAACCGGTACGGCAATCGCAGCTTTTTGATGCCATTATCGATGCATTAGAGCTTCCTAGTCAGAAAATCACTCCAGTCGCCAAGGTAAAAGAAATCTTGCTCGATTACAGCGACAAGCGGGTACTGGTCGTGGAAGATAATAAGGTTAACCAAAAAGTGATACTTGCCCAGCTCGCTAAGTTCCAACTGAAGCCCGATCTGGCCAATAACGGGCAAGTGGCGCTGGATCAGCTGGAATGTCAGGCTTATGACCTGGTATTCATGGACTGTCAAATGCCGGTCATGGATGGTTATGAAGCCACGCGCGCGCTACGTGAGCGGGAAACGGCCGACAGCAAGTCGCATACGCCGGTCACTGCACTGACTGCCCATGCGTCGGCAGGAGAACGTGAAAAATGCTTGTCCGCAGGTATGGACGATTATCTCAGCAAACCCGTCAGTCGAGCTGAGCTTGCAGTGGTTTTGGAGCGTTGGCTGGGAGCTCCACTTGAAAAAGACGTGGAAAGCGGGATTAGTGGGGAGGGGGAATCTACTAGCCCAACTTCTGACGCATTACTACCCGCCCTTTGTTGGGATGAATCTACAGCACTCAAACGCTTGGATGACGATCATGATTTACTGATGGAGATGATAGATTTATTTCTCGAAGAGGCGCCAGTGTCTGTGGCAGAGCTGACTGCGGCCTTGTCTCAAGGCGATCTCCTGGCGTTGGCCGATGCGGCCCATGGCATTAAAGGCATGGCCGGACATTTTTGCGCCGAAAAGATAATCGGCCTTGCGGTAAGTCTGGAACACGCCGCCCGTAATGGCATAGATGCCGATTTTCAGTTGATGACCGATGACTTGATCCAGGCCACAATGGCTTTAGTCGACGATTTGTTGCAAAGAAAAAGAACAAACCCATGAATACCGAATTTAATCTTAATGAGCTAAAAGCCGCAGACCGTCTGCCATCCCCTTCGGGAACGGCGTTGGCTATCATGCAACTTGTGCAACAAAGCGACGCCACCGTGCAGCAGGTGAGTCAACTTGTTAAAGTCGATCCTGCTTTAAGCGGGCGTATCTTGCGCTTCGCCAATTCGGCTGCTTTCGGAGCCAGACGTCCCATCGCCGACGTTCAAACCGCAGTCATGATGATGGGGATGCAGACAGTGCGCAACTTTGCACTGAGCCTTTCCCTGATCAGCAACAACAGCAAAGGACATTGTGCTGGGTTTGATTACGAGGCTTACTGGTCGCGATCCCTGGCGATGTCGGTATCCATCGCTGCGATCACTGCCCGGGAAGTGACCGTAATACCTGCGGAATCATTTACATTGGGTTTGCTTGGCGACATTGGCTGCCTTGCTCTGGCAACTGCGTGGGCAGATATATATGATAAATGTCTTAATGCGGCGGA
>DATBQC010000659.1:0-2904 GCA_036561065.1 Methylobacter sp.
CGTTTTCCGGCATAAGACGACCAGTCCAGGTCGACTTTTACGGTATTGTCGGCAATATCAAACGATTCCCGTGCCGCTTGGGCGAAACCGGCCAGCTCTTCCGGAGTTTCTTCCTTAACGCGCATCAACATCAGGAATGCACCGAGCTGGATCGGCAGCACCTGATCGGTCAGGATCATGTTCATGGCGCGGTAGGCTTCATCCTGGGTTAGCGGTCTTGAGCCTTTTTTGCCCTTTCCCAGGATACGGATGATTTCTGCGAACGGATGTTCCGGGTGTGGCGTTTGTTCGTGATGAGTGAATTTCATAAAGTAAATTTAAAATAATGGTCGACTAACAAGGCGATGAACACGCCGGTCAGGTACATCAGCGAATAAAAAAAGGTTCGCATCGCGGTTTTGTCGTCTTTCCGGCGCATCATCAAAAGGGCGAAATAAATAAAGCCGAGACCTAACGGCACTACCGCAGACAAATAAATCAGGCCGCTCATGCCGGTCAGATAGGGCAGCAAGGTGACAATGAACAGCAGCAGCGAATACAGCAAAATATGCAGGCGGGTATATTCCACACCGTGCGTGACCGGCAACATCGGGATGCCGACTTTGGCGAATTCTTTGCGCTTGGCGATAGACAGCGGCCAGAAATGCGGCGGCGTCCAGGCGAAAATAATCAAGAACAATAGTAGTGAGTAAGGATGCAGTTCCCCGGTCATCGCGCACCAGCCCAGCATCGGAGGCGTGGCTCCGAAAGCGCCGGCAATAACGATATTTTGCGGGGTCATTCTTTTGAGGTAGACCGTATAGATAATCGCGTAACCTAGCGCCGACAAGAAAGTCAGCAATGCGGTCAGGGCGTTGACCATGACGATCAGTAATGCCATCGAGATAACGCCCAGCAGCGCCGCAAAAACGAGCACGTTGGCGGAGCTTAATTCGCCTTGGGGCAAGGGGCGGTGTTTGTTGCGGTCCATCAGCGCATCGGCTTCACGGTCGATGTAATGGTTAATCGCGGCGGCAGAGGCGGCGGCCAGCGCGATGCCCAAGCTGCTGTAGATAAACAGGCCGATAGGCGGCATTCCGGGCACGGCTAACAACATCCCCGCTATAGCCGTAAAAACGATCAGCGCAACCACTTTGGGTTTGCATAACTCAAGATAACTTTTCCAGGAAGCTCGGGGCGATTCGCTAGTCATTATTTAATAGATTCCTACTTTCAGTTTAGGGTGCGGTTTTTATGGAAACCGCAGGAATGATGCGGTAATGCTCCATTCAGCGGTGCATGGGAATATAGAGTATAGAATACAGTGAACTATTGATTATTGAAATAGTTTGCCACGTCAACGCCAGGGTGGTCGCACTTAAATAAGTTTAACTTTTGTAAGCACTGACTGGTTAGTTGCTTATAGATGGGGTTGTTTCAACTTTTGTAATTTAATAGGGTCTGTTTTTAAATTTCAGAAAATTTGGAGCCGCGACTTTAGTCGCGCTGAGTGCTGTTATCGCCACCGTCCGTGTATGATGTCTCATACGCGATTAAAGTCGCGTTTCCATTTATAGTTTTCCCTGCATTTTTCGGTGCGTTGCCCGTCCTATCCGATAGCCGACTCCGCGTTTAATTCTTCAAAAAAGTGTTTTTTGATTTTAGCCGGCGGTGCGCCTGTGATGGTGACAACATGAAACTCTTTAAACTCAATACCCTCCAGCTCTTGAGCGGTAATAATCGGCTTTTTTCCAGGCATAAGGGGATGTTTTACGTAACCTAGTTGACTGGACAAGTCTTTCGCCGCTTGTCCTTTGGCATTGGAAAAGGTTTTGATTTTGCACATTTCCATGATGGTGTCGGTCGCTTTTCCATAGCGATTGTGCAGGGCTGTCGTCGATGAAACGACCAGCCAAAAGCGTAGCCCATGGTCAGGGTCGGCCAATAGCGCTTTTTCTAGCGTATCAAGCGGTGGAAGTTGTAAAAAGTCATCAAAGACGAATAGCAGCGGGCTTTCCGGTTTTTCTGCAGGCATATCTGCCAAAAGGGCGAGTATGTGAGCCCCGAAGAATACCCGCATAATCGCGCCTTCTGTAGCCATTTTGTCAGGTGCGGTCACAAAAAAAACAGAGGCCGATCCATTCAGTAACTCGGCAGGCGTCCAGTCTGTGCGACTTGTATTGGCTAATAAGCGCGGGTTGTTCCAGCCCTTGAGAGCGGTTTTTAGCGATTCAGGCACTGAAGGAAAATGCCCTTTTGTATTGATAATGCTCAACACGTTTTTGGCATGCGAGTCTAAAGACCAGATTTCCTCTGACTGGATGCAAGACCTCAAAATTCGTTGCAACTTTGCGAGTTCGAGGTTTACAGTGTCGATCAAGTCTTTTGGTGTAGCTTCCCGTTCATTGTTATCGGCATCCAAAATACAATGGCAGATAAGAATGGTCAGCAGCTCTTGGGCTGCATCGCTCCAAAAAACGCGACTGCCGTCGCCGGTAGGCGCGAATACAGCCGCCAACTTTTCAGCATCCCCCCACATATCGATAGGGGAGCGGCGAATAACAGAAAGTGGATTAAAGGCTGCGGTATCATTATCTCCGAAGGGATCGAAACACCAGACTTTTTGCCCCATCGCTTCCCGATAGCTCGCTGTTTGGGCGTGACGCTCTCCGGTAACATCTAAACACATCACCCCGCCGGTGTAAGTGGCAAGGTTCGGCAAAATAAGGCTTTTAGTTTTTCCCGAACCGGTAGGAGCGACAGTCAAAATAGACATATTCCCTGAGTATTCCAATTCTGCCCCGTTTTCCAGCGTGCCGAAGCGAATACAGGAACCCCAAGGCTGCTCGAATACAGCCTGTCCTTGCGGATTGGTCAGCCAAGCCTTTTGATATATTGAGCCTTCGAAAATAGGCAAAAGATGCA
>DATBQC010000660.1:0-1571 GCA_036561065.1 Methylobacter sp.
TAATCGCGTCGAGAAATGCTCCAGCGGATTCATATGTGCGAACCGAGTAACCCTCCATGGTCAATAACAGGCTCAAGGACTCGAGCATCGCTTGATCATCATCAATAATATTAATTGTTGTGTCGCAGGTCATGAACTTGGGCTCCCGCGTTTTTCAAGAACTTAGGCTAGGCGCGGGAGCATTGAACCCGACAAAGAAAAAATATGCAATTCGGTATTTATCCTATGCCGTTCCCTCTAAATCATCTCTCGCGATGGCCAGCGCCATTTTTATGAGTTCTGGCAAACTTTTCGTCTGCATCTTTTTCATGAGATTGGTGCGGTGGATTTCGACTGTTCTCGCGCTAATACCAAGTTCATTCGCCATGACCTTGTTGAGCTGGCCCCTGAGCAAACCCGCCAATACCTCTTTCTCCCTTTTGCTCAAGGTTGCGAATCTCTTTTGGATAAGTCGTGTCTCGGCATTAGATGGACAAATGTCGTTCTCCGACATCAACGCCGAACGGACGGAAGCGAGTAAAGCCACAGCGTCAAATGGCTTTTCGAAAAAATCTATCGCTCCGCGTTTCATCGCCTCAACCGCGAGGTGAACATCACCATGTCCGGTGACAACGATAACCGGCATGGAGACCCGCCGTTCTTTCATTACCGCCAACAAATCTAGTCCACTCATTCCCGGCATCCGCGCGTCCGTTATCACGCAACCGCGCTCGTTTTGCTTAATGGCGTCGAGAAATGTTCCAGCGGATTGGTGAGAGCGAACCGCGTAACCCTCTGCGGTCAACAACAGGCTCAAGGAATCGAGAGCCGGTTTATCGTCGTCAACAACATAAATTGTTTGGCTGCAAGACATTAGTTAATCCTTCTCCCTTCTGGCCTCAACAAGATCGAAGATACGTTTTTCCAAACCGAAGCTACATCTCCCATGAAGAACCTACCCCGGTGGCCCCAAAATCAATCCGAAATGGATATCAAGCATTTGTCTCGCCGCTCGCATCGTGAACACCGGCTAAGGCCGGAATCTCGCAATTGCTGTCGTGCAAGGTTCGAATAGTTTCCTCTTCATAGCGTATCGAATCGGCCACCAGCTGGCGAAATATTCCATGATCGGACATTTGTCGCTCAGCAACAGGACATGGATCGAGGGTTCGCCAGCCAGATGACGGTTGCTCGTCCGTTTGATTGTCAAAGCGGAGAGTTCACTTTGCATGTGACCAACGTTACTGCTTTATTGATACATATCAGCTTCACAATAATAATATATTGCTTTTTTCCGTGCAATTTTACGTAACTAAGCAAACTTAGGGGAATTTTCCCTGAAATAGCCATTGCCTATTCACAAAAACAAATGATTGTCTGTTTTCCTTCGCCGCATTTGATCGTGAACGGCACTAGGATTGCGTGGGAAGCTCGCACATGCGTTTTTCCAAATCGACGCCGCCAACCCAGCTGATGTCCGCAGAGACTCAACAACGGGCTTCTGATCGAATGGCCTACAGAAAACGGCCAGAATCCGATGATTCTGGCCGCTCAGGACAGCAATGATGCCACTGAAAAAGCGATGGAGAATG
>DATBQC010000661.1:0-12370 GCA_036561065.1 Methylobacter sp.
CTCACTCAATGCAGTAAGGATTTTTTCTGCGACGGCGTCCGCATAGAGAGCTGCATTTGTGACACTAATGCTGAGCTCTTCTAGTAATACAACAAATTCATCACCGCCTAAGCGGGATACAGTATCCGCTTCATTGACACAATTCTTCAGTCGCTCCCCCACCGCTATCAGCAGTTCATCGCCAACTCGATGTCCTTGGGTATCATTAAGAATTTTGAAATTGTCTAGATCGAGATAAAGCAGGGCACCGTATATCCGGACATGGCTGTGGGTAACGATAGCGTGTTCAAGACGATCTATTAGCAAGGTGCGGTTAGGTAATTGAGTCAAAGGGTCATAAAAGGCAAGAAGCCGAATTTTGTCCTCAGCCGCTTTACGTTCGGTAATGTCCGAAAAATTAGCCACATAATGAGTAGTTTGATCGTCATTATCCTTAACAGCGGTAATGGTCAACCACTTTGGATAGATGTGCCCATCCTTATGTCGATCCCAAATTTCTCCCTGCCAGTATCCTTCGTTGTGTAATGCCTGGTACATTGCGCGGTAGAAGACGCTATCGTGACGGCCGGATTTCAACATGGAGGGCCTGTTGCCGATTGCTTCTTGTGCTGAGTAGCCGGTGATGTTGGTAAAGGCTTGATTGACGCGGATCATCGTTTGATTAGCATCGGTGATGATAATGCCTTCCTGTGTTTGAAATGCAGTCGCGAAAATGCGCTGTTCCTGCTCTGCAAGTTTCTTCTCGGTAATGTCGCGTACAGCTCCTACGCAGTTAACAACTTGGCAACCATTCCCATTCGATTCAAATAATGCTTGCGACCGTGTTGCAAGCCACCGCATTTCGCCATCAGGACGAAGAATTCGAAACTCAATGTCTAGGAGTCCATTTCCAGATGGATTGTGGATGCACTGGATAGCCTCGATAACCCGTTTCCGGTCTTCCGGATAAATACTGTCGGCAAATGTCTGCGTGGTCACAAGCTCATTGGCGTCCCATCCAAAGTGGATCCGCAGTTCAGGCGAGCAATAAATTGCATCGTTGAAAAAGTTTTGCTCGAAAATACCTGTCTCAGAAACACGAATTGCTTGATGCAACCGACTCTCATTTATTCGAAGAGCATCACCGATTCGATCTTTTGCTTCAAGATTATGCTTGCGCTCAATCTCCATACCGATACGCTGGCCGATGATACGCAGAATCTCTTGATCTTCATTGGTGAAATCATGCGGTTTATCGTCCAACAGACAAGTAACGGCCACCACTTTGCCATGGTTATCCAGCGACGGAAAGCCGCAATATGCATAGGCGTTATGATCTTGAAGGAAAGTCGCTTCCGGAAAAAGCTCCTTTACTCGATCATAGACTCTGATATCTTTTGATTGCTCAACCGTTGCACAAGGAGTAATTGCCAGTAAGCATGAGCCCGCATTGCTGTATATTTCTCCATCCATATATACAGCTAAGAAATTGAGCCGTTCCCCTTGTATCTCGGACAAACAAACGATTTTGACTTTCAGCAATTCGCCGATCATTTTGGCCGCATGCTGGAATATTTCTATTGGATCACCCGACAATGTCAAACTAAGCTCAAATAGCTTTTTAAGCCTGGTTATTTGGGTGTTTTTCATTGTCTGGAGATAAATTAAGTTGGAATACGTTTTTGATATGACAATTATATAGGGTATCAATTTTGAACAATTTGTTTTAGCTGTTAAATGCCGGTCCATAGTGGAATCGGCTCTAACTAATTCTTAATATTACCAGACCAACTCTAAATTTCCTTGCTTTGTTTATGTTATTTTCAACCTATCGGGCTGTCCGTTTTTATTAGACCACAACACAGAATCAAGTATTAAGGCTGACAATACCTAGCATCCCCAAAACAACCGTCATTCCGACTTGCTAATCCCTATCAATCAAGGTGACGCTGAGTCATACATTTAATTGCTGTTTGTTTTCTCGTATGCTAGTTTATAAACGAATTGAGTCAGCTCAAGGTAGACATTGTGATAACCGCATTGCATTTCAAAAGAAATCGCCCTTACCTGCACACCTTGGTCTTCGTGCTGCTGGTGAGTTGGATTTCTTTGGCCATTTCGGCAACCTGCACAATGCCTATGCCCTCAGTATTGACGGCAATGCCTGATCACATGCAGGGATGTTCCGATTCCGGCGCCCCTGATCATATGCCCAAGGCCATGCAGGGTTGCACGTTCAAGCCCTGTCTTGACTCGCAAGCTAATCCGCTCACCGATTTTAATCGTCTGACTAAACCGGATCTGCCGGTTTTTATTCTCACCCTCGTTTTAACGTTTTTATGCTTACGACTAAGCTATCCAACCACGAAAGTTATTCCTAAAGCCGGCCCGCCGCTTGGGCGACGGATTCTGCTCATATACCGATTCTGCACTCTGCTGAATTAGCCATTCCTCGAAATCGAACCGTGTCATGCCATTAATTGGTTCGGCGCATTGCGGCTCTGCGACCTGCGGAGCTTGTTTGTTCTGTTTTAAAGGGAAAATTCGATGTTTTTCGTTATCTGTCCTAGACCGTTACGCCGCGCTTATCCGCTGCGGGTAGCGGTGATTTTTTGGCTGGCGTTGTTTACGCCCGGCCTGCGTTTGCATATTTCAGCCGACACAATTCGTGTGAGTTGGGCTGAGGCGTTAGCCGAATCCCAACTCACACGCACTGATGAATCCATCCTGACACTCGACTTGGCGATTGAACATGCCTTGGAAGGCAATCCCGGCTTGGTGGAAATCAAGGCTCGCGCCGAAGCGATGGCCGCAATCCCTCCACAGGCGGGATCTTTGCCGGATCCCACCGTAAATTTCGATATGCTGAATGTACCGACGCGCAGTTTCGATCTACACAAGGAAGACATGACTATGATGGGTATGGGGATTAGCCAAGCGATTCCTTTTCCCGGCAAGCTGGCTCTGCGAGAAAAGATTGCCGAGCAGGAAGCGCTGGCCGCTGCCGATTCTGTTGATGAAGCGCGCTTGCGGTTGGTGCGGGAGGTAAAACAAAATTGGTGGCAGTTATTTTATTACGATCGGGCTTTGAACTTGCTGGCTGAGACCGACCGCGTATTTCAACAACTGATCGATATTACTCAAACCAAATATAAAGTGGGCAAAGGAACGCAGCAGGATGTGCTGCTAACTCAATTGGAACTGTCCAAACTCAAGGACGACAAATTGAACCTGATCAGTATGCGGCATAGTCTGATCGCCAGGTTCAATGCCTTGCTGGATCGCGCGCCGGAAATACCTGTACGGATTCCGGCGGAGGCCGAGTTCAAGTTGCCGGTGATTGTGGAGTCTGCTTTACAGGACAAGGTGTTACAAATCCGTCCTTTATTCGCCCAGCATCGCAAGATGCTTGATGCGGCACTGGCCAGAGTCGATCTGGCAAAACAAGATTTCTACCCTGATTTCACCATTGGCGCAGGTTATTCGATCAGGCAGAACACTCCTACAGGGCAATTGCGTAGTGATTTAGCCAATGTCCAATTGAGCATGAATATACCGATATATGCCGACCGCAAACAAGCCAAGGCCGTTGATCAACGCCAGAGTGAACTCTTGCAAGAACAGTATGCCTTACAGGACGAGCATCATAAAATTCGGGCCGAGATAGCGGCCAAAGCCGCCGAGTATCAACATGCTAAGGAAAAACTGTTGCTACTCGAACATGAAATCATCCCACAGGCTCAGCAGACAGTTAATTCTCTATTGGCCGGCTACCAAGTGAGTCAAGCCAACTTTACCGATCTGTTGCGCACACAACTGACCCTTTTTCAATATCAGGCGCAGTATTGGCAGGCCTTGAGCAATACGCAGCAAATATTGGCCGAGTTATCCTCCGAAGTAGGCGAGGAGTTGAGCCATGATTAAAGCTATTTTGGCCGGTTTGATTTTGGTACTGGGTTTAGGTTTGGGATTTTGGGTAGGCCGGATGAATGTTCCGCAAAAACCTGCCGCAATCGGTGAAAAAAAGCCGCTGTATTATCGTCATCCGATGAACCCCAAAGTCACGTCGATGACGCCTGCAAAAGACGAGATGGGTATGGACTATGTGCCGGTTTATGCTGAACAGCCAGCCGTAGCAGCACCGGAATCAGGAAAAATTCTGTATTACCGGCATCCGATGGGGGCGGCGGATACGTCGCCGATACCGAAAAAGGATGAAATGGGCATGGACTATCTCCCTGTCTATGAAAAAGAACTCGCCGGTGCCGGACAAATCCAGATCAGCCCGGAAAAAATTCAGAATCTGGGGGTTAAAACAGAAACCATAACAAAACGCGCACTGACTCGCAGCATTCGTGCGCTGGGAAGTATTCAGATTGACGAACGCCGCGTTCACGCCGTGACCACCAAGTTTGAAGGCTGGGTTTCACGTCTGTATGTCAATACCACCGGCCAAGTTGTTAAGCGCGGTCAGCCGCTGCTTGAGGTCTACAGCCCGGAGCTGATGAGCGCTCAACAGGAATACCTGGTCGCCAGGCAAGGACAACAAGCGCTGCGGCAAGGCAGCGCCCAGGCGCGCGGTACGGCTGACAAACTGACCGATAACGCGCTTCAGCGCTTGCATTATTGGGACATTGCCCCGGCACAATTACAGCGTTTACAAGCCCAAGAACAAGCTTTGGATACCTTGCCGTTACAGTCACCGGTCAATGGCGTAGTGCTGGAAAAGCCGGCGCAGGAAGGCATGCGTTTCATGCCCGGCGAATTGCTGTTTCGTATCGCCGATTTAAGTAACGTGTGGCTAGTGATCGAGGTATTTGAGCAAGACATCGGCGGGGTGAGTTTGAGCCAAATCGCACAGGTACATATTAACGCTTACCCGGACAGGCTGTTCAGCGGCAAGGTCGAATTCATTTACCCTACACTGACCGCCGAAACCCGCACCGTCAAAGTGCGTGTCGGATTGTCCAATGCTGAAGGCTTGTTGAAACCCGGACTATACGGCAGTGTGACGTTGGCCGCATCGACGGATAAGGATGCCCGCTTGGCGGTTCCCGATTCTGCGGTCATAGACAGCGGTGCCCGACAAATCGTTTTAGTACAAAAGGCCGAGGGCCGGTTCGAACCTCATGCGGTGAAGCTTGGTTTGCAGGCCGACGGCTATTGGGAAGTATTGAAGGGACTGAACGCAGGCGATGAAGTAGTGACCCGTGCCAATTTCCTGATCGACGCCGAGAGCAATCTCAAGTCCGCTTTGGAGGGCTTGGACAGTATCGGTGCCGAAACCAGTCAGGCAACGCATGAGACACAACACGGAGACCATTAGCCATGTTGAATCACGTTATTGCCTGGTCGTTGCGCAACGTATTTCTGGTTCTGCTGGCAACCTTGAGTATCGTAATCGGCGGGATTTATGCCTTATCGCTTATGCCGTTGGACGCGCTGCCCGATTTGTCCGATACGCAGGTGATTGTTTACAGCGAATACCCAGGACAAGCTCCGCAAGTCATCGAGGATCAAGTTACTTATCCGCTGACGACTGCGATGCTGAGCGTGCCACGCTCGAAAATCGTGCGGGGTTTTTCTTTTTTCGGCGCTTCTTTCGTGTATGTCATCTTTGAGGATGGTACCGATATTTACTGGGCGCGTTCACGAGTTCTGGAATATCTGACCACGCTTACCGGAAGCCTGCCATCCAGCGTAAAGCCAAAATTGGGACCTGATGCCACCGGGGTCGGTTGGGTTTACCAGTACGCATTATTGGCAAAAGATTATTCGTTGGCTGAATTGCGCACACTGCAAGACTGGTTTGTGCGTTACCAATTGACTAAAGCCAAGGGTGTAGCTGAAATCGCCAGTATCGGCGGCTTTGTGCAGCAGTATCAGGTCACCGTCGATCCGCATAAGTTACAGGCTTACGGCATTTCATTACGCAGCCTGAGCGACGCCATTCGCAACGGCAACCGCGATGTCGGAGGGCGGGTTATCGAGCTTGCAGAAACCGAATATATGGTGCGCGGACACGGCTATTTGCGCGGTCAGACGGATTTGCAACGTTTGGTGTTGAAAGTCGACAACGGCATTCCGGTATTGGTGCGCGATGTGGCGCGCGTGGAACTGGTTCCCGATGAGCGCCGCGGCATCACCGAATTGAACGGCGAAGGCGAAGTGGTTTCAGGCATTGCGCTGGCCCGCTACGGCCAGAACGCACTGGAAGTGATCAGTCATGTTAAAGAGCGGTTGCACGAAATCACCGCCGGTTTGCCTGCCGGTGTCAGGGTACAAACGGTTTACGACCGTTCGGAGCTGATTCATCGCGCGATTGACAATTTGCGCCATACTTTATTGGAAGAAAGCGCGGTGGTCGCCGTGGTTTGCGTGCTGTTCCTACTGCATTTGCGTAGTGCTCTGGTGGCGATTTTGATGTTGCCGGTCGGCGTATTGATCGCATTTATCGTTATGCAAACGCTGGGCATGAATTCCAATATTATGAGTCTGGGAGGCATTGCCATCGCTATCGGTGCTATGGTGGATGCCGCCATCGTTATGATTGAGAACGCTCACAAGCACCTGGAACGCGACGCAGACCGGCTGCCGCGCGCCGAAATCCTGCTCAATGCCTGCAAGGAAGTCGGCCCGCCGCTGTTTTTCAGTCTGCTGATTATCACGGTTTCGTTCCTACCGGTGTTTGCTCTGGAAGCCCAGGAAGGCCGGTTATTCCATCCCCTCGCCTATACCAAGACTTTCGCGATGGCGGGTGCTGCATTGTTGTCGGTAACGCTGGTTCCGGTATTGATGTCGCTGTTTGTGCGCGGAAAAATCCTGCCTGAGCAGCGCAATCCGATAAACCGGATTTTGATCTGGATTTATCGCCCGGTCATCACTTGGGTCATGCACTATAAAAAACTGACTCTTGCTTTAGCGTTGCTGATTTTGGGAGTAAGCTGGTACCCGGCTTCACAGCTGGGCGGCGAATTTATGCCGACGTTGAATGAAGGTACGCTGTTATTCATGCCGCAAACCCTGCCGGGGCTTTCGGCGACCAAAGCTGCCGAATTGCTGCAAACTCAGGATCGCATTATCGAGCGCTTTCCCGAAGTCGAATCGGTGTTCGGTAAAGCCGGACGGGCATTGACCGCAACCGATTCGGCGCCGCTTGAAATGTCGGAAACGCTGATTAACCTCAAGCCGGAATCGGCTTGGCGTCCCGGCATGACGGTCGATAAGCTGATTGCCGAGATGGATCAGGCGCTGCAAATCCCCGGTGTCAGCAACGCTTGGACCATGCCGATAAAAAATCGGATCGATATGCTGGCGACCGGCATCAGAACACCTATCGGCATTAAGCTGTTCGGCAAGAACCTAGCGGAAATGGAGGGCTTGGCGCAACAGATCGAGCAGGTCGTCAAAACCGTCCCCGGCACCACCAGCGCATACGCCGAACGCGTTACCGGAGGTTTTTACCTGGACATCGTTCCGAACTATGAAGCCTTGGCCCGCTATGGCCTGCCGGTCGGCGATGTGCAGGACATTATCGCCACCGCCGTTGGCGGCGAAACCGTCACCACCATGGTGGATGGGCGCGAACGTTTTGCAGTTATCATTCGTTACCCGCGTGAGCTGCGCGACAGCCCACAAGCCATCGCCGAGCATGTGCTGGTTCCGGTACCCGGCGGATCGGTGATTCCGTTGGGGCAACTGGCGCAGTTGAGCTTAAACAAAGGCCCTCCGGCTATACGCACCGAGAACGCGTTGCTATCCGTTTATATCTATGTCGACATGCGCGGGCGAGACATCGACAGTTATGTTCGGGATGCCAAGCAGGCTGTGCAACAAGCAGTCAAGTTCCCTGCGGGTTACTACATCGCTTGGAGCGGCCAATTCGAATATATGGAACGCGCTAAACAGCGTCTGCAACTGGTTGTGCCGCTAACGCTGTGCATTATCTTCATCCTACTTTATCTCAATTTCGGTCGCCTGACCGAGACATTGATCGTCATGTTATCGGTGCCGTTCGCGCTGGTCGGCGGCATCTGGCTATTGTGGTTTCTGGATTACAACGTCAGCGTGGCGGTCGGAGTTGGTTTCATCGCACTGGCAGGCGTTGCTGCAGAGACCGGCGTGGTGATGCTGATGTATTTGGATCAAGCCTTTCGAGAAAAGCAACGGCACTGCCTGGAAGAAAACCGGACTTTCACCGCGGATGATCTTTCCACCGCGCTGATGACCGGAGCTGCGGAACGTCTACGACCAAAATTAATGACCGTAACCGCGATCATGGCCGGACTCTTGCCTATATTGTGGAGCACCGGCACCGGCTCGGAAGTCATGCGCCGCATTGCCGCACCGATGGTGGGTGGCATGGTGTCGTCAACGCTGTTGACGTTGATCGTCATTCCGGCACTTTATGCCCTGTGTAAACAATATTCCATCAACAAACAATCCCAATAACCATAAAGGAGGTAAATCTGAACGATACGTTAACGATCCGAAAAACAATGTTATTTTAACTATTGAACGAATCTGGAGAAAACCCATGAAAAAGCAATTAGTGATTACTCTGTTTTTGGCGCTTAGTTTATTGTCCGCATGTAGCGAGATGAACCCGCATCCGATGGATATGAGCCAAGCTTTGCAAAGCGCGACATCCAAAGCCGATCATGAGGCGCTAGCTAAACACTACGATGAAGCGGCGGAGGCTATGCAAGTTAAGGTCGATGAACATAAGAAGTTACTCGACCAGTATCAGTCAAAAAGCTATCTCTACGGCAGACAAGCGGAAGACCTTAAAGCACATAGCCAAGAGTTGATTAATGTTTATGAAAAAGCCGTCGCCGCTAACCGGAAAATGGCAGAGATGCATCGGAAAATAGCGCGGTGAGCGTTTAAATAAAGTTACGAGCCCGGTGTCTTAGTATTTAAGACACCGGGTAATGGCGTAAGTTTAAGCGAATAACATTATGGTGGAGCATCCAAAAAATGATGTGCTTTTTTAGGCTGAAAAACTGACCTGCACGCCCAATTTCAAATCCAGTTGCTGTGTTGCACTGCCTTTATTGATCGCAATTTCGACTAGACCGCTGGAGTTTTTATACCAGAAAGCCTGTTTTTCTTCGACAGCGCTGAAAGTATCTGCCGGTTTGATCGCAATACCGTTGACAGTTAAAGTCTTGCCGGAAAAGACTTCGTGATAGCGCAATCCGGTCATCGCATTGCCGTAATGATCGAAATAAATCACTTCCCCCAAGTCTTGAGGCCAAGCGTTTAAATCATTCCGGTCAAATGGCTGCAATAAATCATCGGCTGCATTGATAGCCAACTTCGCGGCAATGGGGGCGAATAGATCCCTGCCGTGAAAACTCATTGAACAATGTTCCGGTTTCCAGATGATTTCCGACCATTGCGCATTTTGAGCCTGAACGGCAACGGTACTCAACAATCCGTTATCCGGCCCGACAAACGTTCGCCCGTCGGCCTGTAAAACAACGGCTTTACGTTCGCCGCCAACGCCTGGATCAACCACGGACAGAAAAATGCTGTTTATAGGGAAACTGTGCCGCAATGCGGCCAAGAGATAGGAGCTTAAACGGGGATCGGCTGTCGGGGCGTTGCTCAGCAGATTAATGACAGGTACATTGGGCGCTGTCTGCCGTAACACCAATTCCATTTGCCCGATATAAGGGCCGGATGGCCCAAAATCGGTAAAAAGGACGATACAGCTCACTGAGCCAGTACGTCTAAACCGGCATTAAATGTCATAACCTGCTCTTCGACTTGTGGGTTCCGCATTAAACCGGCAAAATCGAATAACTGCGTATCGGCTAACTGTGAAGGCGCGACATTTTGCAGGCTGGTGAAAATGGTTTCCAAGCGCCCAGGAAACTGTTTATCCCAAGTTTTTAACATGACCTTCATGGCTTGACGCTGCAGGTTTTCCTGGGAGCCGCACAAGTTGCACGGAATAATTGGATAGTTTTTAAACACAGCCAAGCGCTCAATGTCTTTTTCGCGTGTGTACGCCAAGGGCCGGATGATAATATTTTTCTTATCATCGCTTAACAACTTGGGCGGCATCGCTTTTAATTTTCCGCCGTAAAAAATATTCAGGAAAAAGGTTTCCAGGATATCGTCGCGATGATGGCCTAAAGCTATTTTGGTGACGTTATTGGCTTCGGCATAGCCGTATAAGGTGCCGCGCCGTAAGCGCGAACACAGTCCACAGGTGGTGTTGCCCTCGGGGATGACCCGCTTTACCACGCTGTAAGTGTCTTTTTCGATAATATGATACGGCACGCCCAGCGATGCCAGATATTCCGGCAATACGTGCTCGGGAAAACCTGGCTGCTTCTGATCCAGATTCACCGCGATCAGCTCAAACTCAACCGGCGCTGTTTTCTGCAAGTGCATCAGGATGTCCAGCAGAGTGAACGAATCCTTGCCGCCGGACAGGCACACCATGATCTTGTCGCCGTTTTCGATCATGTTGTAGTCGGCAATAGCATCGCCGACCGTGTGCCGCAATTTCTTTTGCAGCTTGTTAAACTGGGTTCTGGACTTTTGGTTTGGATCTGACATGGTCAGAGATATGAAATATTTGAGAGGGAAAAATACGGGGTTCGTGCATACGAACCCCGATAAAAAACGTGTTAGCCGTTGTAACGCTGAAAGATCAATGTAGCGTTGGTACCGCCGAATCCGAAGCTGTTGGACATAATGGTGTTTAACGTAATGTTATCTTTACGTTCGCGCACGATCGGAATGCCTGCTGCGCCTGGATCAAGCTGGGTGATATTGGCCGATGCGCTGAGGAAGTTTTCTTCCATCATCAACAACGAATAAATCGCCTCATTAACACCTGCTGCACCCAGCGCATGACCTGTCAGTGATTTTGTCGAACTGACTAACGGTACATTATCCTGGCCGAACACCGCGCGCAAGGCTTCAAGTTCTTTAGTATCGCCGACCGGCGTACTGGTACCGTGAGCGTTGATATAATCGATCTGGCTGCCACCGATAGTCGCCATCGCCTGCTGCATGCAACGTACCGCGCCTTCGCCGGAGGGTTGAACCATGTCGTAGCCGTCGGAAGTTGCGCCATATCCGGTCAGTTCTGCATAGATTTTTGCGCCGCGCGCTTTGGCATGTTCAAGTTCTTCAATCACCAACACGCCGCCGCCGCCGGAAATAACAAAGCCGTCACGGGTTTCGTCATAAGGCCTTGAAGCAGTGGTTGGCGCGTCATTGTATTTAGAAGACAACGCGCCCATCGCATCGAATAACATCGACATCGTCCAATGCACTTCTTCGCCGCCGCCGGCAAACACGATGTCTTGCTTGCCCATCTGAATCAATTCCATCGCATGACCGATACAGTGGGCGCTGGTCGCACAGGCCGAACTGATGGTGTAATTGACACCTTTGATTTTGTAAGGTGTTGCCAAACAAGCGGTATTGGTACTGGACATGCTTCTAGGCACCATATAAGGCCCCACTTTCTTGATGCCTTTTTCGCGCAGAATATCAGCCGCTTCAACAATGTTCGAAGTTGAAGGTCCGCCGGAACCCATAACCAGGCCGGTTCTGAAATTTGATACATCAGATTCGTCCAAGCCTGAATCATCAATCGCTTGCTGCATCGCAATATAGTTGAACGCAGCGCCATCGCCCATAAAACGTTTTATTTTGCGGTCGATGAATGCATCTAGATCGATGTTGATAGGCCCGTGAACATGACTGCGAAAACCCATTTCCTGATAAACATCAGCAAAAGCGATTCCTGATCGGCCTTCTCTGAGGGAATCGACAACCTCATTGCGGTTATTCCCTATACTGGAAACGATCCCCAAACCGCTAACTACGACTCTTTTCATTGTTAACGCCTCTAAAAATCTTCTGTGGAAGTAAACAAACCAACCCGTAAATCGGTAGCCTCATAAATCACTTTGCCATCGACTTCCATGGTGGCGTCAGCGATACCCATAACCAACTTCCGCATAATTACGCGTTTTAAATTGACCCGATAAATCACTTTCTTGGCGGTAGGCAACACTTGTCCGGTGAATTTCACTTCACCCACGCCTAATGCGCGTCCTTTACCGGGGCCGCCCATCCAGCACAAAAAGAAGCCAACCAGCTGCCACATCGCGTCCAGGCCTAAACAACCGGGCATCACAGGGTCGCCCTGAAAATGACAGTCAAAAAACCATAAATCGGGCGTTATATCCAGTTCAGCAATGATCTCGCCTTTTCCGTATGCACCACCTTCATCCGTGATCAGGGTAATGCGGTCCATCATTAACATATTTGGCAGAGGCAATTGCGCATTTTTCGGCCCGTACAGTTCACCCCTGCCGGACTTCAACAATTCTTCGCGCGTAAAACTGTGCTGTTT
>DATBQC010000662.1:0-3464 GCA_036561065.1 Methylobacter sp.
TGTAAACAACGCTCCTAGTACAATATGCAAACAAAATTTTATTATTGAGGAATCCCCATGGAAAAATACCTGCCCTTTATCAAAGCTTTGCTTTCCGAATGGTATCTTTTTACCCTGAACAATCCGTTATACGCTGCAGCATTAGCGACAGCGGTCTGGCTACTGACGGCAATGTTATACAGTATCAGGATTGCCTCGATAAAAAGAGGCCACGTTGCCAGTGAAAAAACCGGCATCAAAAGTCTCAATGCTGCGCAACAACAGCTACAGCATACTCAAGAGGAATTGGCGGCAACTACTGAGCAAATGGAAAAAGCCCAGAGCGCAATTCAAGATGAAACACAACGCGCTTTGGCGCTTGAGCAGCTGATTTATCAACGCAATCAGCAGATCGCCGGAACCATTCAGTCGCTGGCGACAAGTTTCGATCTTGGCGAACGACCATTACTCGCAAGCGAAGATGTTAAAGCAGATTCATTATGGCAGCAGCATGACAAGGTCATTACGCAGTTAATAGAGCGTCTGCGCACCGAACAGCAAGCAAAAGCAGAATTGCAGCAAACCTTTCAGGCGGAAACGGCAAAAATGGCCGAAAAAGAATCGCTGTTTGAAGCCCTGCAATCAACACTAGCTGGTCACACCAATCAGCTTTCCAAACTAGAACAGGCGCTTGTTGAACAAAAAGCAATTCTGCAACAGCAAAACGATGCTCAGCAGACTTTATCCGCCAGCCTGAAAACATACCAGCCCGCCGCGTCGCTCTCTGTCGAGCCTGAACCGGAACCGTTCAGAGCTGTTAGAACCTGGCAACAACCTATGCAGCAGGAAGCAAGCCCAGCCATTGCAGAGCCCCTGATTGCGCAAACTGCGGAAAACTTCAAAGTCGAGCCCATTATTGAACAGCCGCCAGTCGCGACCCGCTGGCAGAACGAAGTAGAACCCATCATTGAGCAGCCGCAAGCCGCGACCAGATGGCAGCAGGATGAACAAACTCCCAGTGCAATTGAGCCGACTTTCGAAGCCGCTACGCCAGGCGTAGAGCCACAGCAGTTGGACCAAGAAATGCCGTCTGAATCATCAGACTCGGAACAGCAGCCAGCTCAGGCCAAAGGCTCGCTTGGAAAAATCAAAAATCTGTTTGGCAAACCAAAAGAAAAACCGGTTAATCCCGAAAAAGGATCAATTGGAAAAATCAAAAACCTGTTTAGCAAATCAAAAAAATAAAACCAGCACAAAATGCGACAAAAAGCCCCGTTCGTTGCCATAGGACGGGGTACGACTTGATAATTAAGTATCTTGAAAGGGAGTAGCGCATCGTGCGCCTTCTGGCAGCAACAGTTACATGTTCGCAGGAGCTAATGGTGCCGCACCTAATCGATTTGTTGATCAAATTCGCACCTGCAATAAACGATTAAACTCACACAAGGGAAATTTCGTTGTACCTTGCCTGCTTCATATCTTACAATCCTTTTGGGTGCAGGTTGGATTAGCGATAACGAAACCCGACAATTGCGGCTTGAATGTGTTGGACTACGTTATCGCTAACTCAACCTACAAGCTATTTGGGTTCCCCCACACTAATAACACTTAATAATATTTTGGAGGATAGTATGTTTAAAATTCGTTCGCTGGTTACAGCGTTGGCGTTAGCCAGTTCAGTTTCGGTGGCTTCGGCCTGGGATACATTACCAACAGAAGCACCGGCACCGGCAGATAATGCTACAACGCCTGCTAAAGTTGAGTTGGGTCAAATACTCTATCATGACCCCCGTTTGTCTTCTACAGGCACGGTTTCCTGTTCTTCCTGCCATAACACCATGCTGGGAGGCGAAGATAATAGACCGAATTCTATGGGTGTTAACGGTCAAACCGGCGGACGCAGTGCCCCTACTGTTTGGAATGCGGCATTTAATGCAGTTCAATTCTGGGATGGCAGAGCGCCGAGCCTGGAAGCGCAGGCTGCCGGCCCCGTGACCAATCCCATTGAAATGGGTATGAAAAGCTGGGATGACGTAGTCGCTCGTTTGCAGTCGATTGAAGGCTATCACCCATTGTTTGAAAAGGCTTTCGGTAAAGACGCCATTTCTAAAGACAATGCAACCAAAGCGATTGCGGCTTACGAAAGAACCTTGATTACACCTAACAGCCCTTATGACAAGTATGTTGCCGGCGACAAGTCAGCCTTATCAGCGCAACAAATTCGCGGCATGGAAAAAGTTGCGGAATTAGGTTGTACCCACTGCCATAGCGGCCCTGCATTTAACGGCCCTGGCACGTTCCAAAAGTTCCCTATGATCCCCGACGGCTATTGGGAAGCGCAATACCATTTCCACAAGGATAAAGGCTTAGCGGAAGTCACCAAAAATACGACTGACGAGCATTTATTTAAAGTACCGACTTTACGTAACATCGCTTTGACTGCGCCTTATTTCCACAACGGTTCGGTTAAAACGTTGGATAAAGCAGTCATGTTGATGGCCAAACTGCAATTGGGCAAGACTTTAACTAAAGAAGAAATTGCCGATATCGTGGCATTCTTGGAAGGCTTGACCGGCGAATTCCCTAAACAGAAAATGCCGACTTTGCCTGGCACACCGGGTTCTACTTTTAATTAAGCGTTAATTCAGGGGCGGTCAACTGATCGTCCCCAGTATTAAATTGAGGGAGCTCTTTAGCTCCCTTTTTTATTCTGCATTGTAAATTGGTGTTGCCGAAATACGCTCATCAATCTGTTTCGAAATTTCCTGGTAAATGGGGCTATTTATTGATTCAAAGCGTTGCTTGAAGTCGGCCTCATTCATGTGCTCGGGAAGATCTCTGGGATCCGGCATAAAATCGCTGTAATCTTTTATTCCTGCCATGGCCTTTTGCATTTTCCGTGCATTTTCCGGCGATGAGGTTGCCATTTCACCAAAACGTGTACCGGCTTTGTCGGCGGTCAAATCAATAAAACTGAAGCCGCTGCCGCCGTGCGCATCGCTTAATTCCTTTTCTTCACCGGCAATTTGGGCCGCCTGCTTGTTTACCGATGCGGTAAGCGCGGCTGAACCTATAAAATGCTGGGCCAGATCGATGCGTTTATATAAAAAAGCAGAATATTGTTGCCCGGTTGCCGGCGCAGATTCAGGTATCGCCAGAAGTTTTTTCGTCTCCTGCTTGTTGACGTAGTCATTGATCGCTGAAATAACAATCCTGTTTTCATCTATCGCCGTTTCCAATGTAGAACGTTGATAAGCCAACTCAAACAGCGGACGTAACAGCTCTGCCAGCGATAAACGCCATTCCGGGTCATGTTTGGCAACAATGTCAGCCAGTTTTTGCTGATAAATATTCAACGCCGCATTATCGCCTGTGTGAGTCAGAAAGTTCCGCGCCTGAATCAATGTATCCTTGTTCGGAAAGTAGGTAATGGTGATTTTTTGCGCGTCGATTTTAACCGCCTTGATAGGGCGGGTTGCCAGAAT
>DATBQC010000663.1:0-4445 GCA_036561065.1 Methylobacter sp.
GGTGAAATCCATTGCTGAGACTACCGCCCCTCGGGGACCAATCAATGTCCAATTGGTAGCGGTATTACTCAAGGCATCGAAATACAGCTGCTTGGCTTCACTCAGGCTGAAGTTGTAAAAGTCGCGCTGCCCGGCATGGGCGATGCTGCCGTTAACGGTATCGCCCAGTGTCAGCGGGAACTGCTCATCGGTAACTTTCTGCACAGTGAAGCTGTAGTTGTTGGTTGTACTTACATTATTGATCCAGCCTTCTACCAGCAGAGTATAAGCCCCTGTTTGCATCAGGATCAGCGGTTCCTTATCTAAAGAAAAATAATCTGGCCCAAACACGACTTGACCATAGGGGTCTAACAACCGCCAATAAGTGTAATAGATAGGCCCTGATGCGCTTTTATAATCAAAATAAAACCGTTCGCCCGCCGTGACAGCGAATTGGTACAGGTCGGTCTCATTGGCCGGGCTGAGTTGGCCGCTCACAACCGTTCCAGGTGTCAATGGCGTGGCTTGAGCTATGTTCAATACACGAAAGCTGTAACCCCAAGATGCCGGGCCATTGATGCGTAATGAGTAGGTCCCCGCCACCAGCGGTATGGTTGCGACCCCGCCAAGATTAATCGAATCGCTATCGGTAAAACTCCTTGCCGACACTACGGTGCCGCGAGGCCCGGTCAATGTCCAATTCACGCTGAGAATGCTCAGTACATCAAAATAAACGCTGGCGTCACTGTCTAAAGTAAAGCTGTAGAAATCCGTTTGTGTGGGCGGCAGTACACCCGCTACGGTTGTACCCAAGGTCAATGCCGTACCCGTCGGCAATGGGGCAATCGGAACGTTGCCCTGGTAAACCACATTGAACTGGTAACTTGTCGTGCCGGTGCTGCCTATATAGCCTTCTGTCAGTAAGGTGTAGGTGCCGGTTTGCGTTAAGGTGATCGACCCTATATCGCTAACCATGTAATTGGGGCCGAATACCAGCTGACCATAAGGGGCCAGCAACCTCCAAACAGCACCATTCGATAGGCTTTGACTATCAAAGACATATTGGTCTCCGGCTGTGACATTGAATTGGTACAGGTCGGTCTCATTGGCCGGGCTGAGTTGGCCGCTCACAACCGTTCCCGGTGTCAATGGCGTGGCTTGGGCGATATCCAATAAACGGAAGCTGTAGCCCCCTACCATGTCGCCATTGCCGTCGATAATCAGCGTGTAATCGCCGGCAACCAGATCATAAATGGCCGAACCGCCGAGGTTGCCGGAATCCGTGCTGGTGAAGTTCCTGCCGGAAACTACGGTCCCCCTGGGGCCTGTCAACGTCCAATTAACGTTGCTGTCGCTCAGCGCATCGAAATACAGTTGTTTGGCATCAGCGAGTGTAAAATTGTAAAAGTCGCGCTGCCCGGCATGGGCGATGCTGCCGGTAACGGTATCGCCGACCGTCAGCGGGAACTGCTCGTCAGTGACTTTCTGCACATTAAAGTTGTAATTGCTACTCCCTGCAGCATTGACACTCCCTTCAACCAGTAAGGTATAGGAACCATCGACGGCCGTAATAATGTCAGCATCGTTAGTAGAATAAGAAGGACCGAATACGTTATTTCCATTAGGATCAATTAATCGCCAGTAAGTATTCCCGCCAGTTAAATTCAGGCCATTAAAATAATAATGATCCCCTGCTGTTGCATTAAATTTATAGATATTGGTTTGGTTTGCCGAATCCAGGGTACCCGTTACATCGGTTCCTGGGGTAATTTCTTGCGCTTTCAGCACATCAATTAAGCGGAAACTGTAAGCGCCGGTCTGGTCGGTATTGGCATCCACGGTGAGTGTATAGTCACCAACTGCTAAATTAAGTAATGGGCTGGCTGAAGCGTCTACCGAATCTGAACTGGTAAAACTCCTGTTACCGACTACCGCCCCATTAGGTCCTGATAAGCTCCAATTCATATTGGAATTGTTAGTCATCGAATCAAATACGATTTGGGCGTTTTGAGTAAGCGTGAACCCGTATTGGTCTACTTCGCCTTGCGCATCGATCGAACCCGATACTGTTTGCGCCGGATTTAAATCCCCTGATAGCAGCACTCTGGGTTCGAGGGCTTCAAAACGTATAGATGAATTAATATTTGGTTCTTCATTTTTCTGGGTAGGTGAAGCGGATAACGGTTTTGTCTGCCCCGTGAAACTCCCAAATGCCTGTTTAAGTCCCGATACTAGAGGCGACAGAGTAAAATTATGGCGGCGCTCAGGACGATCATTTTTTGGAATAGACTTGCGCATTATCAGCCTCTTATGGAATCAGTCCTATTTCGGACAATTAGTTATTATTTTTTATCTAACTCTGGAAAAACAACTTTGCATTTCACTCCAGCAGGAATCTCAAGCTTTGGATTCGGCATCTCAAGAAACACAACAAAAGTTCCGCTTGCCGCATCGATCAAACGATCAACCATATTCACTTTGGCTGAGTAATGACTGCCTTGAGGAATCTCCGGCGTAACATTTGCACTCATTCCATGTTTAAGCTCACCAAACACATGCTTCGGCAAGATGACATGAACCCTAAGCGGATTCATTTCTGCAACCTTGAAAATATATTTTTTATTTGAACCCAACTCAAAAACTTCTCCTTGAAACGCGCCTTGATCAACTACAACGCCTTCTACGGGGCTTTTAATAGTTCGTAAATTCAGCAAGCTATTTTGTTGCTGAAGCTCCAAATGGGCTATTTGACGATTTTCTTTGGCGACTTGAAGTTCAGCCTCGGACAAACGAAACTCCGCTTCCGTATCTTCGCTATCTTGCAAAGCCATTAACTTTTGGCTTGCCATCTCCTGGCGCCTGTTAAGTTTCTTTTTAGAGAACTCCATTTTGCTTTCAGCCATTCGAGTAGGACCTACTTGCTGAGATTTGAATTTAGCCAACTCCGAAGCTGCGCGTTCTGCATCTGACTCAAGCGTTGCCAAGGTCTGCATTTTTTTTATCCAGTCGCCACGCTTAACATAAACACGATCTATCCTACCAGTGACCGAACTGCCTAATTCAACCATTTGCGCCGGCTCAATCAAGCAATCAAACTCAGCCGCCATGCACTTTGAACACATAAAAGCAGCAGCCAGCAAGAGGCCAAATCGGATAAATATACTCAGTAGCATGTGATAAAAACTATAAATAACCTGAATGAAATACAACAAATAACAAAAAAATTCGCTAAAAATCCTCTTTGTACCAAAACCGTGGATTAAGAAGGCTATACCTAATAAGACTATGGTGTAGTTATAAAATCTATCCTATCCCCATCACTATTTTTGAACAAATGGAGTCAAATCCAGAACTTTTATACTGATTTTCACACCCGCATCAAGAACACGGCAGGACCTTGCATTAACACATTTCCACGACAGAGAAAAAGACGAAATCGGGGCTTCTTTATGCATTTCCCGAAAAAAATGAGGGCTTATAGCCCACAACGTTTTTGTTTATCACTAGATTCATTTTCTCTTCAAAACAACGAATAATAAGCGACACACCACAATTCTTTTTCATCATACCGCTTTCCTCCAAAGTCATTATTTACTACTCTGTCAACCAGCATGTCGTGCCCATACCATCAGCACGAAGTTGAATAATATTATTGTGCTTCAAAAAATAACCGATGTATGCCCTTCAAAGCTCACGCTCCTGTAAGCCTTTTATCTATAGATAACCTAAACGTGCGTAGATGCTGAATTCCCAACGGAAATATTTATCGAAAAATTTTCCGCTAAGAAAAAATAACAATCTGGGATGTGCCACGATTCTTTTTCATGCCACTTTCAGTTTCATCACTCACAATTTTGTTCGTCAGCGTATCGTGGCTCATTCTGTCCGCACCCAATCCGCAGCTCAAAACATTGACAACAATCTCGTTATGTAATTGATGCCGGCTCGTACGGTGTTGATGCGAGATCATCGTCTTTGATTCTGAGATGCTATTTACTTGACAGTTTATGTTGATCAGATTAACCGTTCCGGGGTTGGCTTATAATCATCAGATCTGGTTATCAGTTCGCTCAAGCACCTAAAATATTAAAAAATCATTGTGTCCACAATAAGTTCAAGCAGATTTGACAACAGAAGTGTTGGGATTTGAACGTTTGTAATAGGAGCTGATTTTCTAATCAGCGAGTTATTCTCTGTAACGCTACTGAAACTTTTATGAATTCGGCTAAAAACACACAGAAAAAGAAAACTTTGCTTTACGCCTAAACTGCACAAAACAACGATGTAGTAATTTTGTCACTACATCAGAATTTAACTAGCGTTGACTGTAGTAAGAACACAAGAGGGTTAGACTTGGCGAGTCTTGCAAGCAACTGATTATTAAATATTCACATCACGGGACAGGTGCTTCAAGCCCACCTATCGCTATCGTATAAATCAATCACTTATGTGAAAACAAAAAGGTG
>DATBQC010000664.1:0-2673 GCA_036561065.1 Methylobacter sp.
TCATGTCTATTATAAAAGCAATATCGTTGGTTTTGTTTTTAATTAGCCCTTGCTTGGTCTTTGCTCAGCCAAGCAGTCATCAAAGCATTCTAAAGCAGCTGCATGTGCCGCAAGGTTTTACCCTGTCTATTTTTGCCGATAACTTACCCAATGCCCGAAGTTTGGCCTTGGGCGATAACGGCGTGGTGTTTGTCGGCACGGGAACTGAAGACGTAGTTTATGCAGTGCAAGACAGTAATGGCGATGGTGTGACTGATAAGCGTTATATCATCGCCAACCATCTATATATGCCCAACGGCGTTGCTTATAAGGATGGTTCTCTCTACGTAGCCGAAGTTAACCGCATTATTCGTTTCGATCACATCATCCAACAGTTAGCTAATCCGCCTAAACCCGTTGTAGTTTACGATCAATTCCCATCAGAACAACATCACGGCTGGAAATATCTGCGTTTTGGCCCCGATAACAAGCTGTATACCTCAGTCGGAGCGCCGTGCAATATTTGCGAGCCTGAAAAATCGATCTATAGCTCGCTGGTCAGGTTAAATGCCGACGGCAGCGGTTTTGAGATAATTGCAAAAGGCATCAGAAGTTCGGTCGGTCTTGATTGGCAACCTGAAACCAATGTCTTATTTTTTACCGAAAATGGCCGCGATTATTTGGGCGAAGACCTGCCGCCCGATGAACTTAATCGGTGGACAGCAATCGGTGAACACTTTGGCTTCCCCTATTGTCACGGTGGTGATATTCCCGATCCCGAGTTCGGCACCGGCAAAAAATGCGGACAGTTTACTGCGCCAGCGTGGAAGTTTAAGGCCCATATGGCACCATTAGGACTGCGTTTCTATCGCGGAAGCCAATTTCCAATGGAATTTAGAAACCAGTTATTTGTCGCTGAGCACGGCTCATGGAACCGGTCTGAGCCGCACGGTTACCGTATTGCATTAGTAAAATTCAATCAAGGTAAGCCGATTGCCGAACAGGTTTTTATTGGCGGCTGGCTAAGCAAAGACGACAGCGTCATCGGCCGCCCTGTCGATATTCTGGAAATGCCGGATGGCAGTCTGTTGATTAGCGACGACAAACTCGGAGTCATTTATAAAGTTGAGTACAAAGGTAATCATGGATAAACAGTTTGAAATTTTGGATAAGGAAATCGTCTATCAAGGCTTTTTCCGTGTGGAAAAATACCGTCTTAAACATACCTTGTTTGGCGGAGGCTGGAGCGCCGAAATTACCCGTGAGCTGTTCATGCGCGGTAGCTGCGTTGCTGTTCTGTTATATGATCCTCAAGCCGATAAGGTGGTATTGATCGAACAGTTCAGAACAGGTGCAGTTTTACACCCGGAAAAAGCCTGGCTGGTTGAAATTGTTGCGGGTGCAATTGAGGAAGGTGAGAATGCCGTGGACGTCGCTTATCGGGAATCGATGGAAGAAGCGGGCTGTAAAATTGAGCAACTGATAGTTATCAATGAATTCTATACCACGCCGGGAGGCTCATCCGAGATGATTACCCTGTTTTGCGGTAAAGTGGACAGCACCCAAGTGGGCGGCATTCATGGCTTAGATCATGAGGACGAAGATATTTTGGTGCGCGCCGTTGATTTCGATGAGGCGTATCTTATGCTTGAAAACGGTGAGATTGAATCGGCAATACCTATTATTGCGATTCAGTGGCTGGCATTGAATCGACAAAAACTTAAGCAACAATGGGGAGTATAAAAAAGGAGGGATACTACAAAATTAAAGCCCTGCAACTATGTTTTGCAGAGCTTCAATACACTAACAATTAATCGACTATCTTACATTTATTCCGCGAAGCATCCACACGGTCACGCAGTTCTTTGCCAGGCTTAAAATGCGGTACATGCTTTTTTGACAAGGCTACCGATTCACCTGTTTTAGGGTTACGCCCCATGCGAGGAGGACGTAAATGCAGTGAAAAACTACCAAATCCCCTGATCTCGATTCTTTCACCGGAAGATAACGCCTGATTCATTTGTTCAATGATACATTTTACCGCTATCTCTACATCTTTCTGTGCCAGATGCGGCTGATGTTTAGCAAGTGCTTCAATTAATTCTGATTTTGTCACATTCTATCCTGCGAAAACAAATAAACACCGAGAGGGTATGTATGGATACCATACCCTCTCATGATTTTTATTTTTCCATCTGTTTAAAGATATCGGCGAAAGTTGGTGCGCCAATTGATTGCTGGGAATGATCTTTAATCGAATGAGACTCTTCATCAGTATCTTTAGCTTTAATAGATAAAGAAATTGATTTGCTTTTCTTGTCGACACCGATGAACTTAGCTTCAAGTTCGTCGCCTTCTTTTAACAAGGTTCTGGCATCTTCAACGCGATCACGTTGAATTTCAGAAGCGCGTAAGTAACCTTCAACATTATCAGCTAAAGTGATAACTGCACCTTTGGCATCAACTTCTTTAACAGTTCCTTTTACCAAGCTGCCTTTTTCGTGAGTAGCCAGGAAGTTTTGGAATGGATCTTGTTCAAGTTGTTTGATACCTAAAGAGATACGTTCACGTTCGGAATCAACCGCGAGGATAACGGTTTCCAGCTCATCGCCTTTTTTGAAGTCACGAACCGAAGCTTCGCCTTCATCTGCCCAAGAAATATCAGACATATGAACCAGACCGTCGATACCGCCA
>DATBQC010000665.1:0-3687 GCA_036561065.1 Methylobacter sp.
GGTTTATGGTATGTTACGCGAAAATTGACCCATTATAAAAATAATAGCGTTGTGGAGTGGATGACATGCAACAGAAAAAATTGATAACTCAACTTGAATGCCTTGTTTTATTGGCAATGTTGGCAGGGTGCGCGACAACGGCAAAAGACCCCCAAGATCCATTGGAAGGCTGGAATAGGGGGGTGCAGACCTTTAACGATAAGCTTGACGATTATGCGATGAAACCTGTCGCCAAGGGATATCAGTGGATAACACCCTCGTTTGTTAATCGAGGTGTGACTAATTTTTTCAGCAACATTAATGACATCGGCGTAACGCTCAATGACCTGATGCAGTTTAAACTCTCGCAAACCGGACTCGATGGATCGCGCTTTATTGTCAATACTATCGCTGGTGTTGCCGGTTTCGTTGATGTCGCAGCGATGATTGATTTACCCAAGCATAATGAGGATTTTGACCAGACCATGGGTGTTTGGGGCGTACCGACCGGACCATATTTGGTGCTACCGTTTTTCGGGCCGAGTTCTCCCCGAGGCGTGGGCGGTCTGATAGGCGATGCGGCGATGAATCCAATTAGTTATCTTGATAGCGGTGTTATCACCGGTGGGCTGTTTGCGTTGAATGCCGTCGATCTGCGTGCCGACAATTTGAGTACCGAAAGAATTGCGACGGAAGCAGCTGTAGACCGGTATGCGTTTTTCAAAAGCGCTTATTTTCAGCAGCGTGAATATCTGATTCACGATGGCAATATGCCGGAAGGATCGGATTTGCTGGAGAATGGTGAGGATATTAATAAGGAAAATTTGGCTCCGGTTAAGCCTTATTAAAATCAGGTGAAGGGCGAAAGGCAAAGGGCGAAAAAACACGTTTTAACCTTGAGCCTTTCGTCTTTAGCCTTTCGCCAATTTCCACCCCAACTCTTCATTCGCCTTGAGCGGCGTGATGGATAGTTCATTTTCACCATATGCAGACGGTACTTTCCAAGCGGTTTTTTCCAAGGTGACCGTGCCTGAGTTTCTGGGCAACCGATAAAAATCTGCGCCGTAAAAACTGGCGAAACCTTCCAGTTTATCCAATGCCTCTGCTCGTTCAAACGCTTCCGCATAAAGTTCCAAAGCCGCATGAGCGCTGTAACAACCGGCGCAACCGCAGGCGTTTTCTTTTAATGAGGTTAGATGCGGTGCGCTGTCCGTGCCCAAAAAGAATTTCGGATTGCCGCTGGTGGCTGCTTTAACTAATGTCAGACGGTGCGACTCGCGCTTGATGATCGGCAGGCAGTAATGGTGCGGCCTGATGCCGCCAGCCAGAATTGCGTTGCGGTTAAACAGCAGGTGTTGCGGGGTGATGGTTGCGGCAATATTGACGCCGGCATCCTGCACAAACTGCACGGCTTCGGTTGTGGTGACGTGTTCGACTACGATGCGCAAGCCTGGGAAATTATTGGCGATGTCGGTCAAGTAGCTGTCAATAAATACCCGCTCCCGGTCGAAAATATCGCAAGTGTCATCGGTCACTTCGCCATGAATCAACAACGGGATGTCATATTGCTCCATCGCCGCGAATAACGGATAAACAGCCTTGATGTCGGCAACGCCGGAATCGGAATTGGTCGTAGCGCCGGCCGGGTACAGCTTGAAAGCATGGACATGCTCGCATTCGGCGGCTTTTTTGATTTCATCAACTGCCGTCGAACCGGTCAGATAAAGCGTCATCAGCGGCGTAAAGTCCAGACCGGCAGGAACTGCGGCTAAAATCTCTTCCCGGTAAACCAAGGCTTGAGCCACCGTCGTCACCGGCGGTTTGAGGTTGGGCATGATGATCGCGCGGGCAAATTGCCGGGCGGTATGGGGCAGTACAGTTTGTAAAACCGCGCCGTTTCTGACATGTAAATGCAGGTCATCCGGCCTGCTGATGGTTAATGTTTTCATTATTGGAGTTAAATTCTGTAAAATAGGCGGCTATTTTATAGTAAGTGCCTTGAAAAACTAAACGCAGCACTTATCGTAGCTATTATTTTTTGTTATCGGAGCGATAAATGCCTATATACGAGTACCAATGTCAATCATGCGGACATGAGCATGAAGCCTTGCAAAAACTCAGCGCTGAGCCCTTAATTATCTGTCCAGCCTGCAGCAAGCCGGAGTTAATGAAAAAGATTTCTGCTGCGGGATTCAGGTTAAAAGGCAGCGGCTGGTATGAAACCGATTTTAAAAGCGGCGCCAAGAAGAATGTAGCTGGCGAGGCGAGTTGTTCGCCTTCTTCCGGCGGCTGTCCTGCCGGCGGCTGCAAAAGTTAATAAAACAGGCGAAAGGCACAAGGCGAATGGCAAAAACACGCCTTCGTCTTGTGCCTTTCGTCTTTTGCCTTTTTACCTTAATCAAATCAACAGGGAAAATTTATGCGTACTCACAAGTGCGGAGAATTAAACACACAACAGCTAGGCGAAACGGTTTCAATCTGCGGTTGGGTACATCGGCGCAGAGATCACGGCGGCGTTATTTTTATCGATTTAAGAGACCGTGCCGGACTGGTGCAAGTCGTAGTCGATCCCGACGTAGCCGAGACTTTCGCCACTGCTGAAAGCGTCCGCAGTGAATATGTATTACAAATTACCGGTCTGGTCCGCGACCGTCCCGCAGGCACGGTTAACGCCAACATGCATTCCGGCGCGATTGAAATATTGGCTAAAAACATCATCGTGCTGAACGAGTCGGAAACCCCGCCATTCCCGGTCGAAAGCGACATCGAGGTCAACGAGGAGCTGCGTTTGCGCTATCGTTATATCGATTTGCGCCGTACCGAAATGCAGGAAAAGATGAAAGTGCGCCGCGATGTGACGCGGGTATTAAGGAACTTTCTCGACGACAACGAGTTTTTCGAGATCGAAACGCCGTATTTGACCAAAGCGACTCCCGAAGGCGCACGCGATTACATCGTGCCGAGCCGTACTCACGAAAACTCGTTTTTCGCGCTGCCGCAATCGCCGCAACTATATAAGCAGATTTTGATGGTGGCGGGCATGGATCGCTATTATCAAGTCGTGCGCTGTTTCCGCGACGAAGACTTGCGCGCCGACCGTCAGCCTGAATTTACCCAGCTGGATATTGAAACCTCGTTCATGGATGAAAACGAGATCATGCACGTGATGGAGGAAATGATCCGCCAGTTGTTCATTAAGGTGATCGGCGTGAATCTGGGCGACAAATTTCCGCGCATGACCCATCAGGAAGCTATTTCGCGCTTCGGCATCGATAGGCCCGATTTACGGATCCCGCTGGAATTGGTCGATATTGCCGAGGACATGAAGAATGTCGATTTCCAAGTTTTCTCGGCACCGGCCAACGACCCGAAAGGCCGCGTCGTTGCGATGCGCGTTCCTAACGCGGGCGATTTAAGCCGCAAAGACATCGATGCGTTGACCAAGTATGTCAGCATTTACGGCGCAAGAGGCTTGGCTTATATCAAGGTCAACGATCTGGCCGCCGGTGTCGACGGCTTGCAATCGCCTATCGTTAAATTCGCCCCTGCCGAAGTTTGGGACAGTGTATTGGCCAAAACCGGCGCACAAAACGGCGATTTAATCTTCTTCGGCGCGGATAAAGCCGGCATCGTTAATGAAGCGATGGGCGCGTTGCGGGTCAAGTTGGGACATGATCTCAACCTGCTGCAAGGCGACTGGAAACCGGT
>DATBQC010000666.1:0-1529 GCA_036561065.1 Methylobacter sp.
TACCCAACTCACTTACCTCCCACCCCTTCGGATTGGTCACCGGGTCACCAAACATATCCAGAAACACGGCGCGGAGAAATTGGTCGGCGAGCTGAATGGCTTGCTGGTTTTTGCGGCGCAGGCTATCGGCTTTATCGAGGATGGCGGCGATGCGTTTTTGTTCGGCTAAGGGCGGGAGGGGGATTTTCTCACCATGAACCAAGTTCCGATTTAGAGTTGGAACCCCTGCCCCTTCTACAAATCTATCAAGCTTAAAAGCTTGTAACATGTAATACACCCATTTAGGATTATTGCCATGAAAATCAGTTATATACAGAGAAGTGTTTAGAGGCCAATAGTCACCTTCAACGTAATGAACCTTTCCAATTGTGCCACTTCGGCCGGTAACCACACCTGGGCCCGAAGCTTTTGCTTCGTTATGTGTACCATTTTGACCATTTGCAGCAAAGATTGGCACATTTCCATCAGCTCTATTCTGAATAGGAAGATCATAGCCCCTCTTCAATGTTGCTATTTCAATAAGAGGAACTTCTGGATAACCTTTGTGATTTTTCAAGAAAGTCACAACATCAACTCCAACTCCTTCAACTCTCCTTGAATCTCATCCACCAACCCCATCCACTGCTCTAAAATCTCCTTCGGCGAGTCGTACTGTTCCTCTATGTGGACGGTTTCCTTGTAACGGTTAATCGACAAATCATATTTATTCGCGGCAAGGTCGGATTTACTGACCCAAAAGCAAGCCTGAGCCCGGTCGTTGAACATTGGGCCTACCTTTTCAGCATTTCCGCCATCCCTAATGATCGCATTTTTATGCTCCTGCCAACGCCGATAATCGGCAAGCACCTTGGGCAAATCACCGGCAAAACTTAACGGATTGCCTTGTTCATCTTGATACAGCGTATCGCGTTTGTCGTCCAGCGAGAAACCGTCATCCTGCACGTCATAGAACAACACCTGATCGGTCGCCCCGCCTTTGGTGAACAGTAAAATCGCCGTAGCAACACCGGCATAGGGTTTGAACACGCCGCTGGGCAGGTTGATGACGGCTTCAAGCTGGTTTTGCTCGATCAGCAACTCGCGCACGGCTTGATGCGCTTTGGAGGAACCGAACAATACGCCCTGCGGTACAACGGTAGCGCTACGACCGCCGGTTTTGAGCATCCGTAAAATCTGCGCAATAAACAGCAGCTCGGTCTTTTTGGTTTTGACTAGGCGCAAGATCGGCGGGTTGATGGTGTCTTCGTCCAGGCTGCCTTTGAACGGCGGATTGGCAAGAATCACATTAAAGGCGTTTTGCTCAAGGTGTGGGAAATGGTCGGCAAAGCTGTGCGCCAAGGTATCCTGATAATGAATGTCCGGGTCTTCAACACCGTGCATATACAGGTTCATCGCGGCGATGCGTAACATGGTGCTGTCGAAATCAAAGCCGTGAAACATTTTGGTCTTGATGATTTGCCATTGATCCTGCGTTAACAAATCGCCTGTGTAGATCTTCTGGATGACGGTTTTGACTTTGTCATCGACGA
>DATBQC010000667.1:0-10084 GCA_036561065.1 Methylobacter sp.
GCTACAGTGGCATTGGCGTTGATGGACTTGCCAAAGAGGCAGGCGTGACTTCAGGAGCTTTTTACGGACACTTTGACTCCAAAAAATCGGCGTTCGAAGCCGCTATTGCTGTTGGATTAAATGACGTGAGATTGGCAATCACTCATTTGCAAGAGCAATATGGTGAAACCTGGTGGGAAGAGTTCGCTAAAATTTATATGAACCAAAAACGTACTTGTGATCTTACCGAAAGCTGTGCGCTACAAAGTCTGACACCGGAGGTAGGGCGATCCGATGTGTCTATTCGCAGCTTATTTGAAATTGAGTTGCTCAAGATTATTGCATTAGCAAATGAGGGTTCTACGCAACCTTCAGATTCAAGTGCTAATGAAAAAACATTGGCCAATTTGGCCATGCTGATAGGAGGCGTTACCCTAGCTCGTGCCGTTAACGATGAGAAGCTTTCAAATGAAATTGCGATTGCAATACAAAAGGCAGTGATTGCAACAAAGAAATCTGAGTAGATAAATTGTCAACGGTCATTTACATAAAGCAATGCATCCAGTCCGGTAGATTGGGCAACAGCTTTTCGTTACCCAACATTTTGCGCATGCAATGACAATTGGCGGATTACTACGTGCCCCGTTAGAGCACGAAGTAAAACCGGCCTACGCCATACGCATCTATCGATAGTCAGGTATTGCATGTGCATTTCCCCAAAATAAAAACTTGCTCGCACACAGAAACTCCCTTGGCTTACATCAAAAACCCACAAACTATTATTTTAGGCTGAGTCGTTACTCACATATAATGTAATCATTTTTCTATGTCATGTAGTAAATTGACTACAGTTCAGACAATTTGGAAATTTGCGATGCAAATATGAGCAATCCCAACAAAATACGCACGTTTCAGTCGCGCGCTACCGATGCGAAACTGGCGGTACAGGAGTTTCACTCAGCGGTGGCGCAACAGGACATGGCGTTGGTGGTTTTCTTCTGCTCTAGCGAATACGACCTTGACGCGCTGGCTACCGAAATGCAGCGTTTGTTTGCAGAGGTTCAAGTCGTCGGCTGCACCACCGCTGGAGAAATCGGGCCTGCCGGTTATTGCCAGCATAGCCTGTCCGGTGTTAGTTTTCCTGAAGCCAGTTGCGTCGCTGTCAGCGGATTGCTGGATCAATTAAGCGAGTTCGATATCACCAGAGGGTATGACTTTGCCCAAACCCTGTTACAACGACATGAAAGTAAAGCCCCGAACCAAAGCCCTGATCATAGCTTCGCACTGCTCCTGATTGACGGTATGTCCGGGCGCGAAGAACGAGTGGCTCATGCCTTGCAATATGCATTAGGCAAGATCACGCTGTTTGGCGGCTCGGCGGGCGACGACCAAAAATTTACCGAAACTTATGTTTACAGCAATGGCAGCTTCCACACCGATAGCGCGGCACTGGTTCTGGTTAACACTCCCTTGCCTTTCAAAATTTTCAAGACCCATCATTTTGTTTCGACTGACGAGCGTCTGGTCGTCACGGAAGCCTATCCCGCCAAGCGCATCGTCAAGGAGATCAATGGGCTACCCGCTGCCACAGAGTACGCCCGATTGGTCGGTGTTGACATGAACGAATTCAATGCAAAAGATTTTGCCTTTCCCTCCGTCGTAGTAAAAATCGGCGGTACGGATTATGTGCGCTCTATCCAGAAGGCAAATGCAGACGGTAGCCTGACTTTCTATTGCGCCATTGAAACGGGCTTGGTGCTCAGAGTGGCGCATGGCGTGAACTTAGTGGATAACTTGGAGCAGACTTTCGACTCAATTCGGGCAAAAATCGGCCCAACTCAACTCGTCTTGGGTTGCGACTGCATTTTACGCAACCTGGAAGTTGCCAAGAATGGATTGACGGACCGGGTCATGGAAATTTTCCGGCGCAACAACACCATAGGTTTCAGCAGCTACGGCGAACAATTCCGCGGCATACACAACAATCAGACCTTCACCGGCTGCGCCTTTGGCAACGCTTCCGGGATAGAAACCGAGACACGCGATGCCTGATCAAGCCGGTATGAACGTGCAGGCATTGCATGCCGAAATCGCGCGCTTGAACAAGGTCGTTCAGGCATTGATAAATCGTGCCGAAAGCAGCGCGAACATCGATACGTCCGACTTCAATCTGTTCCAGACAGCAATTACTCTTGAAGACCAAGTACGCCGCCGCACCGATGAACTGGAAGCGGCATTGCGGGAAAACGAGAAAATTACCCGTGCCTTGCGTGAAAGCGAAAACCACAACCGCTTGCTTATCGAAAACTCTCCGATGTGTATCCACGAGATAGACATAAGCGGCAGAATCGTTTCGATGAACAGGGCGGGGCTGTGCATGTTGGGGCTCAAGGAGGAACGCGAGGTGCAAGGCTATTTATATCTGGATTCGGTCAGCGCTGCCGACCGGGAACGCATAGGAGCATTACTTACCCAGGCTTATGCCGGGGAAAGCAGCCACTTCGAGTTTAAGGCCAGCGGACCGCTCGGGAAAATTTATCAGTCGTGTTTTGTTCCGATCAAGAACAAGCATGGCGGCGTTGAAAAATTGATGGGCATCACGGAAGACATCACCGAGCGCAAGCACTTGGAACAACAACTGGTGGAGCGCGAAGAGTTGTTCCGCGCCATTTTCGAACAGGCTCCCAGCGCTATCGAACTGATAGACCCGGAGACATTGCGCTTTGTCGAGGCCAATCCTGCCGCATGCCGCATGTTGGGCTATACCCATGAAGAATTTCTCCAACTGCGGCTGGTCGACACTCAGGCTGACTTGAATGAAGAGGAACTCATTGCGGCGGTGCGGCAGGTGGGGGAATCGGGCGGTATATCTTTTGAGAACCGGCACCGCTGCAAGAACGGAGACATCAGGAATGTCGAGATCACTTCCCGCATGCTGGATCTCTCCGACAAGCGCCTGCTGGTTGGGGTCTGGCGCGACATCACCGAGCAAAAACGGGCGCAGGAGGAAATTAAACTCAAGAATACGATCCTGCAAACCCAGCAGGAGGTCTCGCCCGATGCCATCCTGGTGGTTGATGAAAACGCACACATCATCTCCTACAATCAACAATTCATCGACCTATGGCAGCTCTCCCCGCAACTGGTGAGTGAGCGGCAGGATGCGCCCGTACTTCAATCAGTTCTTGATCAAATCGCCGAACCGGAAGTATTTCTCGCCCGCGTCCAATATCTATACGAGCACCGAGACGACAAGAGCCGCGAAGAAATACCGCTAAAAGACGGCAGAATAATCGACCGGTATTCCGCCCCTGCCACCGGTGCGGACGGCAAGTACTACGGACGGGTCTGGTATTTTCGCGACATCACCGAACGCAAGCGCGCGGAGGAAGAGCTGCGCATCATTGCCAGCGTGTTCGACAACAGCCAGGAAGGCATCGTGATCACCGATGCGAACAATGTTTTCTTGAACGTTAACCCGGCATTCACCCAGATTACAGGCTACGCTCGCGAAGAAGTCATCGGCAAGGACCCCAAGATGCTGAGTTCGGGGCGGCACCAGGACAAGACGTTTTATGCCTCGATGTGGAAAACCCTGAAGCGAAAAAAAACTTGGCGCGGCGAGATTTGGAACCGGCGCAAGTCCGGCGAGATTTTTGCGGAGCTACTGTCGATTGCAGCCATTTGCGACGACGATGACCGAGTGCGGCATTATGTCGGGGTGTTTACCGACATCAGCTACCTCAAGGCACATGAGGCCGAACTGAGCCAAGTCGCCTATTACGATGCGCTAACCGGTATTCCTAACCGGCGCTTGCTGGCCGACCGCATGGTTCAAGCCATCGCGCGGGCGCAACGTAGCGGCAGGATGCTGTTCGTCTGCTACTTGGATCTGGACGGCTTCAAGCAAGTCAACGACCAACATGGTCACGAGGCCGGCGATCAATTACTGGTGGAAGTCACCCGCCGCCTGCAAGAAGCGTTGCGCGCGGGCGACACCTTGGCACGGCTGGGCGGGGATGAATTCGTTGTGCTGTTTAATGATCTTGCCGGTGAACGGGAGTGCTGGCAAATTCTCGACCGCATTCTGGAGATTATCGCTCTGCCGGTAGCCATCGGCAGTCATCAGGTTGCGGTGTCGGCCAGCATAGGCGTATCTTTTCATACTTCTGCTAACGAGGACGGCGATACGCTGTTGCGTCAGGCCGATCAGGCCATGTATGTCGCCAAGCAGACCGGGAAGAGCCGCTATCATTTATACGATGCGGAACATGACTAGACTGCCCCCCAATGACTCCGAACACACGGCTGCCGAAGAAAACGGCGTCGGAGAATTTCGCTACGCTGCATACGGGCTACGCAACTAACTGCGTTTTTTAGGATAATAAAACAGAAGATTTATAACCCATCCTAATGAGAGACTTAGACGAACTCTTTGAGGCACTCTCAAAGTCAACTTTCCGCAGCAAATTTCACCTCCAAGGTAAAGATCTTGTTTATCTGCATACCAAGGGATTACCAACGGTTATCGCTCATGCCGAAGACTTTATCGCAAAACGGCTAGCGCCTGCTGTGCCTAAAAACGATGGCAAACAAACGCCTTTTCGGGGTCACCCGGTTTTTGTAGCCCAACATGCAACAGCCTGTTGCTGCCGCAGTTGTCTGGAAAAATGGCACGGCATACCCAAAGGCCGCGCCTTTACTCCGGCTGAACAAGCCTATGTGCTCAAAGTCCTTGAACGGTGGCTCATAATGCAGCCTGACTAGCGGTGCATGTAGGTGTTCATACGCATTGCCAATCCAGCTCACATCTTACATATTGATAATTCATAAAACTTAAGCTGAATTCTGATTATTCTCACCCTTCCCTCTCGGCAACTGCTCCTACGTTAAACCACAAGGATGTGGTGAATGCAGAAAACGCATGGAGCAGTTTTCTGTCTACTACTACATCCATATAGGCATCCAGCAGGAGGGGGATTTTGTGCTTCGCGCTGAACCGTTACTAAACAATAATTTGTTAATCGAGGGAATACATCGTCGCAACCAACATCAAACCCTGACAGAGGTGACATTATGAGTAGCACTTACAAATACCGTCGCATTTCCAAAGAAGACGCTGCGGTTCTCTTCGTGGACCACCAGTCCGGCCTGACTGCATTGGTGCAGGATTACCCACCCAGTGAGTTCAAGAACTGCATTCTGGCCTTGGCCGATATGGCGAAGTTCTTCAATCTGCCGACTATTCTCACCACCAGTTTCGAGGAAGGCCCGAACGGCCCCATCGTACCTGAGCTGAAAACCATGTTCCCCAATGCCCCATTCATCGCCCGCCCCGGCCAGATAAACGCCTGGGACAACGAGGACTTCGTCAAAGCCGTAAAGGACACCGGCCGCAAGCAGCTGATCATCGCCGGCATCGTGACTGAAGTCTGCGTGGCATTCCCCGCGCTCTCCGCGTTGGAGGCAGGCTACGAGGTGTTCGTCGTCACCGATGCGTCCGGCACATTCAACCAAGCCAGCCGTGATGCCGCCTGGCTTCGAATGGCGACCGCAGGGGTGCAACTGCTGGATTGGTTCGCTGTGGGTTCCGAATTGCACCGCGACTGGCGCAATGACATCCCAGGCTTTGGCAAGCTCATTTGCGACCACACCCCGATCTATCAGAGCCTGATGACCAGCTATGCCGCTAAAGGCCGAGTCTGACAGGACACCTTCTTATTACTTGGAACTTGTGAAAGCCTCGCGCTGAGTCTTTCTTCCACTGCTCAGGGAGTCTTGCCGAAGCATGCACTCACCCATTTAATGAGCATTCCAAAATCCCGCTCCCGCCTCGACGAACTCAGGGCGGACGGGAGTTTGTAATGCTCAACTGATTTTTCTAGGTTGAAACTCTATTACGCAATCTACTTTTTTTCAGAAGGAGAAAATATGGCTACTAAAATTTTCGTCAATCTACCGGTAAAAAATCTCAGTAAATCTGTAGAGTTCTTTACTCAACTCGGCTTCTCGTTCAATCCCCAATTTACCGACGAAACAGCCACCTGCATGATTGTGGACGAAGATATTTTCGTCATGCTCTTGACCGAGGCCAAGTTCAAGTCTTTTACGCCGAAAGAAATTTGCGATGCGACGAAATGCACAGAGGTGCTGGTGTGCTTGTCTTCCGAGAGCCGGGAACAAGTCGATGATACGGTTCGCAAGGCCGTCGCCTCCGGTGGAACTACTTATAACGAGCCGGAAGACCACGGCTTTATGTATGGACATGGATTTCAGGATTTGGATGGACATATTTGGGAACTTATCTATATGGAGCCGGATACAACAAATCAAGTATAAACGAGTAGTTGAACATTAACGGCAAGCTAACGATGGCTGTCTGATGGCAAAATCAGTCTATCATTTCCCGAAAATAACAGATTAAGAAGAAAAAACCGGGGAATGGCAAAAAAGCCATTTATTAGGCAAAACAAATGTCAGATGCCTATCTCGAACAACCCGTCCTATGCTCGACTTTCTTATATTTCACGTAAAGAATCTTTTTTGCCGCTATTCCGTGTGGTATTGTTGCCCTAAGATTACTAGGGTTGGCTACACAGCGCCGTTTAGTTAAGTCGCAATGGTTTTATCCAGCCGTGAGATGCTTTAAAGGCAATCTCAGTGCAAATGATAAAAACATTAACTTACCTGGTCAGCAAAGAACCGCAACCAGCGCTGTCTCATACTGAGATGAATGCAGCGATGACCGACTATTGGGACTGACTAAAACCTCTTTCTAATTCAGGTATGTTTTAAAATAAATATAAAAATAATTAAACAACAAGAATGAGATCGATAAAAACACATTTAACTGTCACGCTATTATTGTGCATTCTGCTGCCTACCGGATTGATAGGCGCAACGGCATATTGGTTCGCGTTCAACTGTATCAAGGAAAACCGCATTGAGGATGTAGGACAAATAGCCGAGGTGCGTTATGAAACAATGCGTATGCAGCTACACAAGGACAACGAACGTGGCAAGGTCTTGCTGGATACACTGATTGCCTCCTGTCGCTATAGCGATGAGGGCATCAACGCTTGTGCTCGGGGTAAGCTGGGACAGTTTGCCGCCATTAATGACACTGTCGGTTTTAGCCTCCATTCCGGGATCGAAAACGATCTTGAAGTAGGGAGCGATGCCATTCCGCTCGATAAGTTAAACAAACCGTTTTTGCCTGACCAGATAGCGGCAACATCGAGCTCTAATGTAAATGGCGCTCCGTTGTTTTCCCTGATCGCTGCCGATCCGGCATCCGGCATGAGTTTGGTGACGACTTATTCAGGGCAGAAATTGCAGGATATTTTCGACGTTTCTCCTACGCTGGGGCAATCCGGGGAAACTTTTCTGGCCGACAATCAGGGTTTTTTCATCACCAAACCGCGCTATTCTTCGCAACAAGGAGTTTCTGAACCCATTTCAGCCGTGCCCATGCAACACTGTTTACACAAAGAAAGCGGCAAAATTCTTGGTCTTGACTACCGCAACGTTTCCATCATCCATGGTTTTCGGTTCGTACCCGAGATAGGCGGCGGCTGCATTATGGTGCATGTCGATCAGGCGGAAGCTTTTGCGCCATTAAATCGATTGATTATTGGGCTATGCGTCGCCGCCATCCTTCTTATTTGTTTCGCGTGGTTAATTGCTCTGAAGATTAGCAAAGGCATGACCAAACCCATTGTCGCGCTTGCCGATATGGCACAGGCCTTGTCCCGTGGAGACTTCACCCAACAAGTTTCCCCAACCGGCTACCACGAAATCACTGAGTTCTCGCAACTGTTCAACAACATGTCCAGACAACTGGACAGCACCCTTAACCGATTAAAAGCGTCCGAATACGAGCTGGAAAAGAAAGTCATCAAGCGCACAGCAGAGCTCCATGAGCGGCATAGGCGATACCATTCGGTCATTCAAAACACTGGCGAGGGTTTCTGGCGGGTAGATAAGGAAGGCCGTTTATTGGAAGCCAACCCTGCATACGCCCGTCTTTCCGGCTATTCCGAAACAGAATTAGCCGGTATGCAGATCAGCAATCTGGAAGCACTGGAAACGCCAGAGGAAACGGCTGACCATGTCCGTAATGTCATGCAGAATGGCTCGGATTCGTTTGAGACTCAGCATCGCCGCAAAGACGGAAGCGTGTGGGATGTTGAAGTTAATGCTTCATTCATTGACGAAGAAGGTAGCGAATATTTTGTCGGTTTCTTCAGGGACATCACCGAACGCAAACAGACCGAACGGTTGCTGAAAGATAGCAAAGCCTATCAACACGCTATTTTCAATGCTTCACCGGACGCCATGCTAATCAGTAATGAACAAGGCAGAATTACCATGGTAAATCAGCAGGCCGAATGCTTGCTGGGTTATTCCGATAACGAACTGATCGAGCTATCGATTGAAGCCTTGGTGCCGGAACGCTTTCGTGCGGCTCATCCTGAACATCGGGCGCAATTTGCCGCTACATCAACATCCCAACCAACGAGAATAGGACGGGCGGTAAAGGCGCTGCATAAAGATGGAAGCGAATTAGATGTTGAAGTCAGCTTGAGCCTTATTCAAACAGCACAAGGCTCGTTTTTCGCCAGTGCTTTGCGAGACATCACAGATCGCAAGCAAATGGAGTTGGATCTACAAATCGCTGCAACCGCGTTCGAATCTCAGGACGCAATTGTCATCACCGATACGGAAAATATCATTCTGCGAATCAACAAAGCTTTCACTGAGTCTACCGGTTACACGGAAAAGGAGGCTGTGGGGCAGAAAATTAGCATACTTAAATCAGGCCGTCATGATGCCGCTTTTTACGAGGCGATGTGGAAGACCATTATGGACATCGGTGCATGGCAAGGGGAAGTCTGGGATCGACGAAAGAATGGCGAAATATATCCGAAATGGTTGTCCATTACGGCGGTAAAAGACAGCGACGGCATAATCACCCGTTATGTCGGCACTCATACCGACATCACCGAGCGCAAGAATGCTGAGGAACAAATCAGACATCTGGCCTTCTACGATCCGCTCACAGGGTTGCCCAACCGCCGATTGTTGCAGGAGCGGCTAAAACACGGCATTAATGTAGAACGACGAGACGGCAGGCAAATGGGCTTATTAATGCTGGATCTGGATCGCTTTAAAGCGGTTAACGACAGTCTGGGACATCTGGCAGGCGATGAATTGCTACAACAAGTCGCTGAACGTATCACCGCAAGATTGCGCGATGTCGACATGGTCGCGCGCCTGGGTGGCGACGAGTTTATCGTATTATTGGAAGATATTATGCAACCGGAAGATGCCGCGCGAGTAGCTGAAGAAATCATTACCGATTTGACCAGACCCTTTTGCCTAACTCTGAGCGACAATGTCCAGATCGGCGCAAGCATTGGTATTAGCCTTTATCCGCAACACGGAGACAATCCGGAATTACTCATGAATCATGCCGATGACGCGCTGTATCAGGCTAAAGATGCCGGACGCGGTTGTTTTGCCTATTTTTCCGAAAATCTGACTCTGGTTGCCCGAGAGCGTATAGCCTTGGAATCGCGTCTGCGCCGGGCGGTTGAGCAACAGGAACTGCGCATTTTTTACCAGCCTCAGGTGGATATTGCCAGCGGCCGCATCGTCGGTGCCGAGGCGTTGGTTCGCTGGCAAGACCCGGTAAACGGACTGGTTCAACCGCTAAGCTTTATTCCCATCGCCGAGGAAAGCAGTTTGATTGTGGAGATCGGCGGCTGGGTATTACGGGAAACTTGTCGCCAAGGTCGGCAATGGCTGGATGAGGGGTTGCCACCGTTCACTTTAGCCGTCAATGTTTCCCCGCACCAATTCCGTCGCGGCGATATTTGTGGCCTGGTGGCTACCGTGCTGAGCGAAACCGGTTTCCCACCCGAACAACTGGAACTGGAAATAACCGAAAGCGGATTGATGGAAAACCAGGAAAACGCAGCAGCCATTCTTAATAATCTTCGAGCCCAAGGCGTTCGTCTGGCCATTGATGATTTCGGCACCGGCTATTCATCCTTGGGTTATCTTAAAAACTTTCCGCTGGATGTATTGAAAATCGATAAAA
>DATBQC010000668.1:0-1641 GCA_036561065.1 Methylobacter sp.
CTGCTTCCCAAGCAGATAGCGTGGGTTCGATTCCCATCACCCGCTCCACTTGCCTTTTAAGCAAAACGGCTTGACGGCGCGGTTATATTGTGGTTTAACATTAACTTCGTGTAACAAGGAACTGGTTTACTATATCTTTTACCATGGCCAGGCAAAATAAAATGAAAGCAGTAGCACCCGTTGTTGACCCTACAGTTAAACGCATCGGCGAGGCTACGGCCCGTCTGCACGAGCTACTGAAAAATCTAGGTCACTCCCGCAATCTCGAAAAAACTGCGGCCACCATGACCGATGCGCGCGATCGCCTGTCTTTTGTGGACAAAGCGATGCATGAAGCGTCTGAAAAAACCATTACCTCTGTGGAAGATTCATTACCGCTGATCAACCAGAATCGCATAGTGCTCGCTGATCTGTCTATGCGTTTGGCAGAGGCATCAGCCAAAGAATATGCCGTGTTGATCGCGGAAACTGTGACTATGCTCGGCGAAGTCTCATCTAATGAAGAAAAAGTCCGCGGCAGTTTGATGCAGATCATGGAAGCGCAAGAATATCGCGATTTGGCGGGACAAATGGTCAATAAGATCGTCGGTGCTGCAGTCGAAATAGAAAATATCCTGCTGGACATCTTGAAAGAGTATGCACCTACTTCTAAGGATTCGCTTATCAGCAAAGAAGGGCTGACTGCCGGCCCGAATATGGGTAAGGAAGCCGATATCTCCGGTCAAGATGATGTAGACGATATATTGAGTTCGTTAGGTTTATAAAAGTTATTCGATATTTAACAATTTTGACTTTGCGGAGGGCTATCGTTGATCTCCGCAATTAATTCGCAAAAAAGGGACCTCGGTTCCCTTTTTTATTTCCACTAGCGCTAGGTGTTTATTAGCTTTATTTTAGAATAAAATCGCCTGATGATTAAAAACGGTAAAACCCAATCTCCCCCTTTATCTTTTGCCGAACTGGATATGGCTTATCGCGCCACCGGTTATTTGATGCATCTGCGTGGAGAAGCGATCAGACTGAGAGTCGATCAACCTTCGCCGGAATTCAGTAAGTTTCTTGAACATACCCAATGCGACCAGTGGGCATTCATATCCGCCGTGAACCCTGGTTCTGAATTACTGACAGAAGCAGCGAATGCCGGTCGGCATCGCAAACTTTTAGCTACAGTAAGCGCCCAGAAGCTGGTTTATTTTCCCGGTGACGCAGTGCCGAATACCGGCAAGTGGCCGATAGAACCGGGCTTGTTGTTGCTCCACATCAGTCTGGAACAGGCAATGTCTCTGGCCCATGAGTTCGGGCAAGCGGCCATTCTGGCAGGGCATCGCAATGGAGTACCCAAACTCCATTACTGCAGCGATCAGATGATTTCCGCATTATGTCCATAGCCAAACCCAAGTTGATTCTGGTTGATGACGATCCGCTGATCACCGATACATTGCATTTTGTTCTGGATGACGATTTCGATGTCAGCGTAGCCGAATCCCGATCCCAGGTTAAAAGCCTGCTGCGCCAGCTTGAATCGCCCCCTCAAGTGGCTCTGGTGGATCTTGGCCTGCCGCCCAGCCCGCATCGCCCGGATGAAGGTTTCAAGCTGATAGGCGAGCTGCTTGCGTATGCCCCCTCTATCAAGATATTCGT
>DATBQC010000669.1:0-3844 GCA_036561065.1 Methylobacter sp.
GGCCTACCGTGCTACGCGAGCAATAAAATCGTCAACCCCGGCTTGATCAAACGGCCAACCCAGCTCTTGCTTAGTTTCAGGATCATATAAAACCGGAATGCGCACAGCATATCGTTCTTGCCACTGTTCCTGTTCGGCAATATCCACAGTCTCAACGCCACCCGGCACACAGGCATTAACAATAATCTCCGCCTGCTCGCAAAGATGGCAGCCGGATGTGCCGAACAGAATCAAGCGCATATCAATGATGTAAATGCGCCGCCAGCCAGCGCTCGGCAACTTCTTCGGCGATGCCTTTACGTCTGGCGTAATCTTGCAGTTGATCTTTATCTATCTTGCCGACATTAAAATACTGCGACTCGGGATGAGAGAAATACCAGCCGCTTACCGCTGATGCGGGGTACATCGCATAACTTTCGGTGAGTTCTATCGTGGTATGTTCGGTCACATTGAGCAATTCAAACAGTTTGCCCTTCTCGGTATGATCGGGACACGCTGGGTAACCTGGCGCCGGCCGTATGCCTTGATAGGCTTCGTTGATCAACTGATCGGCCTCATGAGTTTCATCTTTGGCATAGCCCCAATACTCTTTCCTGACGACTTGATGCATGTATTCCGCAAACGCTTCGGCCAATCTGTCGGCCAAGGCTTTCAACATGATCGAGCTGTAATCGTCATTGTCTTGCTCAAATTCTTGCAGTTTTTGTTCTATGCCGATGCCGGTTGTTACAGCGAAAGCACCGATATAATCGGCTTTACCGCTGTCAATCGGAGCGATAAAGTCGGACAGGCAATAGTTAGGTCTGCCCGGCGCTTTGACGTTCTGCTGGCGCAAATGATGTAAGGTTTCCTTTGTCCGGGTGCGGGTGTCGTCGGCGTATACCACGACATCATCGCCATCGCTATTGGCGGGGAAGAAACCGACCACGGCGCGGGCACTCACCCATTTTTCACTGATAATCTTTTTCAGCATGTCCTGTGCATCTTCAAACAGCTTTCTGGCTTCAACGCCGATGACTTTGTCGTCAAGTATTTTGGGATAGCTTCCGGCCATTTCCCAAGTTTGGAAAAATGGCGACCAGTCGATATACCAGACCAGCGTATCCAATGGAAAATGGTCGATGACCTTGATGCCCAGAAACGACGGTTTAACCGGCTCATAGTTGCCCCAGTTGAATTTATTGCGCCGTGCGTCTTCTAAAGGATGTTGCTTGGTTTTGGCTTCCCGGCCTTTGTGCCGCTCCCTGACTTCTTCGTATTCTTCACTGATGCTTTTGACGAAATCGTCTTTTAATTCTGCGCTCAGCAAGTTGCTGGCGACGCCGACTCCGCGCGATGCATCGGTCACATAAACAATCGGGCCATCGTAATTCGGGGCGATTTTTACTGCGGTATGCGCGCGCGAGGTTGTCGCGCCGCCTATCATCAACGGAATGGTGAAACCTTGGCGCTGCATTTCTTTGGCGACATGCACCATTTCATCCAGCGACGGGGTAATCAGGCCGCTTAAGCCGATAATGTCGACGTTTTCCAAACGCGCGGTTTGTAAAATCTTTTCGGCGGGCACCATCACGCCCATATCAATCACGTCATAGTTATTGCATTGCAACACCACGGCGACGATGTTCTTGCCGATGTCATGCACATCGCCTTTGACGGTCGCCATCAGGATTTTGCCGTTGGTTTGCCGCTCGCCCGCCGCTTTATCGGCTTCCATAAACGGCATCAAATAAGCCACGGCCTTTTTCATGACCCGCGCCGATTTGACCACTTGCGGCAGGAACATCTTGCCCGCACCGAACAAATCGCCGACGACGTTCATGCCGTCCATCAACGCGCCTTCAATGACATGCAACGGTCTTTCGGCTTCCAACCTGGCCTGTTCGGTGTCTTCGTCGATGTAATCGGTGATGCCTTTAACCAGCGCATGTTCCAGACGCTTGGTGACCGGCCAGCTGCGCCACTCCAGGTCTTGTTCTTTTCCGGCGCTGCTGCTGCCGTCGCCGCGATATTTATCGGCAAGTTCCAACAATTTATCGGTGCCGCTGCCGTCGTGGGTATTTAATATGACCGCTTCAACCGCATCGCGCAGATCGCGGGGAATGTCTTCGTAAATCGCCAGCTGACCGGCATTGACGATGCCCATATCCATGCCAGCCTGTATCGCATGGTATAAAAATACCGCATGGATCGCTTCGCGCACCGGGTTATTGCCCCGAAACGAAAACGATACATTGGATACGCCGCCGGAAACCAGCGCGTAAGGCAAGGTGCGTTTGATCTCGCGGGTGGCTTCAATAAAATCCACGCCGTAATTGTTATGTTCGTCTATGCCGGTGGCAACGGCGAATATGTTGGGATCGAAAATAATGTCTTCAGGAGGGAAGCCGATTTGTTCGGTCAATATCTTATACGCCCGTTGGCATATTTCGATTTTCCGGGTCTTGGTATCGGCCTGTCCTTCTTCATCGAAAGCCATGACGATAACGGCCGCGCCATAACGACGCACCAGTTTGGCGTGTTGAATAAACGCGGCTTCGCCTTCTTTCAGCGAGATGGAATTGACCACGCCTTTGCCCTGGATACATTTAAGGCCAGCTTCCAAAATATCCCATTTGGACGAGTCCAACATGATCGGCACTTTGGCAATGTCCGGCTCGGACGCAATCAACATCAAAAAGCGCACCATCGCTGCTTTGGAATCCAACATGCCTTCGTCCATGTTGATGTCGATAATTTGTGCGCCGTTTTCGACTTGCTGTTTAGCGACATCCAATGCCGCTTCAAAATCGCCTTCGATAACCAGTCGCTTGAATGCCGCCGAACCGGTTACGTTGGTGCGTTCGCCGACATTGACGAACAGCGAATCCGGGCCGATATTCATCGGTTCGAGTCCCGATAATCGACACTGTTTGGGTATCTCGGGGATTTTTCGGGGGGGGTATTTTTGTACGGCTTCAACTATCGCTTTAATATTCGCAGGCGAGGTGCCGCAGCAACCACCGATAATATTCAGGTAACCGTTTTTTGCCCAATCGGCCAACTCTAGGGCCATCGCTTCCGGCGTTTCGTCGTATTCGCCAAACTCGTTAGGCAAGCCCGCGTTGGGATGGGCGGAAATATGGGTGTCGGCGATGCTTGATAACTCATCGATATATTGGCGCAATTCTGTTGCACCTAACGCGCAGTTAAAGCCGAACGAGATCGGCTCAACATGCTTCAAGGAATTCCAGAACGCGGCAACGGTTTGCCCCGACAATGTTCTGCCGGATGCGTCGGTAATGGTGCCGGAAATCATCACCGGCAGTTTGTAGCCGATCGTTTCAAAATATTGTTCGACCGCAAAAATAGCGGCTTTGGCATTTAAGGTGTCGAAAACGGTTTCAATCAGGATAATATCCGCGCCGCCGTCAATCAAGCCTTTGGTAGCTTCGGTGTAGGCTACAACCAAGTCGTCAAAGAAAATATTGCGGAAGCCCGGATCGTTAACATCGGGCGACATGGAGGCTGTGCGATTGGTAGGGCCTAATACGCCAGCCACAAAACGCGGTTTTTCCGGTGTTTTGTGGGTGTATTCGTCTGCCGCCTCTCTAGCCACACGCGCCGACGCGACATTGATTTCATAGGCTAGCGATTCCATTTTGTAATCGGCCATCGCGATACTGGTCGCGTTGAAGGTATTGGTTTCAACGATGTCGGAACCAACTTCAAAATACGCGCTATGAATGGCTTTAATGATGTCCGGTTGAGTCAACGACAACAGATCGTTGTTTCCCTTAAGATCGACCTCCCACTGAGCAAAACGCTCGCCGCGATAATCTTTTTCTTCCAGCTTGTAGCTTTG
>DATBQC010000670.1:0-1570 GCA_036561065.1 Methylobacter sp.
TGACATGGCTCCCCCAAATTATTTTTTTATTTGGTATGGGCACTCTGATTAAACCAGCAGCGCGGGGGTCACATTACCACCAATCTTATATTCAATCTAAGTGTAGACAAATCACCTAGATATTTTGTAGAAGAAGAACGGGTAAAAATATGGGTAAAAAGTAAATTATTATTTTGTATATCATCTATTATGTTAGGTGAAAGACAGTATTTAGATGCCCGCCGTCGCACCAATGAATATTTCCGGTAGTCCAGGCAGTTCTCCCCAATTCTTCTTACATGTCGAACTAATCATTTGCACATAATGATTAATAATATATATCAATAGAATTAGAAATAACAATTTCCCTAATTGTTGTTATCTCCTTAAAATGCGTTTCATCTCGTTGCGTTGACGAGTCACCATTTTTAACAAGGAGACAACAATGATCAATACTCAAGTACAACCATTCAAGACCCAAGCCTTTCATAACGGTAAATTTATCGAAGTGACCGAAGCCAATTTCAAGGGAAAATGGTCGGCAGTGATTTTCATGCCGGCTGCATTCACTTTTAACTGCCCAACCGAAGTGGAAGACGCTGCAGATAACTACGCTGAATTCCAAAAGATAGGTGCAGAAGTCTATATCGTCACCACCGACACGCACTTTGCGCACAAGGTATGGCATGAGACTTCCCCTGCCGTAGGTAAAGCCAAGTTCCCGCTGGTTGGCGACCCGACCCACCAACTGACCCGTAACTTCGGTGTGTACATTGAAGAAGAAGGTCTGGCATTGCGCGGTACCTTTGTCATCAATCCGGATGGCGTGATCAAGACATTGGAGATCCATGACAACGCTATTGCCCGTGACGTTAAGGAAACCTTGCGCAAGTTGAAGGCCGCGCAATACGTTGCGAACAATCCGGGCCAAGTGTGCCCAGCTAAGTGGAATGACGGTGCGAAGACGATCACTCCTTCTATCGATCTGGTAGGCAAGATTTAATTAAGCACTCCCTCTCTCGCTTTGGGAGAGGGTTTCAGTGCAAAGCGGAGGTCGATCTCCGCTTCGCAGTGAAAATGTAGGACTAAGGAGAATTGAAATGCTTGATGCAAATATCAAAGAACAATTACGCAGCTATCTTGAGCGCGTACAACAACCGATTGAGTTAGTCGCTTCTTTGGACGACAGTGCGGCTGCGGCCGAGATGCGCGAGTTTCTGCAAGATATTGTCCCATTGTCGGATAAAGTGACTTTGCGCGAAGACGGCACCAATGCGCGTCGCCCTTCGTTCGGCGTAGCACGTGTTGGCGAAGAGCCACGCGTGGTGTTTGCGGGTATCCCCATGGGTCACGAGTTCACTTCGTTGATCCTTGCTTTATTGCAAACAGGCGGTTATCCACCCAAGGTCAGCGACGAAATCATCGCCCAGATACGTAATCTCAAAGGCGAATTCCACTTCGAGACTTATATCTCGCTTACCTGCCACAATTGCCCGGACGTGGTGCAGGCCTTGAATCTCATGGCCGTATTGAATCCCGGTATCACTCACACCATGATCGATGGCGGCATCTATCAACAAGAGGTCGATAC
>DATBQC010000671.1:0-12690 GCA_036561065.1 Methylobacter sp.
GCGAGTACGTATGGTATTGGCATTGGCGGTCTTTGGTTGAGCCGCGGCAGGCAGTCCATCAAGTGTTGGAGTCGGAACCACATCCTGGTTAACGTTTTCATAACGGTAATTGGTGTCAATCTTGACTGCGCCCCCATTGCCAAACTTAAGCGCATCTTCAACTGATTTGGTTGGGTCGGCTGATACGTGGCTACTGGCGGCAGCTAGTGATAGCAGTGCTACAGATAAGGCACTGGGCGGTGTTTTCTTTTGTTGCTGCGGCATGAAGCCTCCTTATTATTGATGGAAACACAAATTTATTATAGCACTATTTGTTATTTTTCATGTAGATATAGATATTATTAAAGAAATAAGTAGAGGTTATATTTTAAGGTGTTAAGTGTCGTACGTTCTATGATAGTGTATGAGTCTATAACAATAAAAAACATAAGGATGAAATACCGTGTCAGACATTAATTCCTCCCAACAGAAACATGCGCTTACGGCGAGCACGGTGGCATTCACCACCTGCTTTGCGGTGTGGACTATCTTTTCTATCATCGGTTTACAAATCCAGAAAGATTTGCATTTAAGCGAGACCGAATTCGGCTTGCTGGTCGGCACACCGATACTTTCAGGCTCGTTAATCCGGCTGATGCTGGGCATCTGGAGCGACCAGTATGGTGGGCGTATTGTTTATGTGCTGGTGATGGTGACGGCGGCTATTGCGACCTTGCTGCTGACCGTCGTTGAAACGTATACGATGTTTCTAGTGACAGCGCTCGGTATCGGTGTTGCCGGCGGCTCGTTCGCCGTGGGCATCGCCTATGTGTCGCGTTGGTTCCCCAAAGAGAAGCAAGGCACGGCGTTAGGTATTTTCGGACTCGGCAACGTCGGAGCTGCGGTGACCAAATTCGTCGCACCTTTTGTAATGGTCGCATTCGGCTGGCATGCCGTAGCGCAAATATGGGCATTAGCTCTTATTCTAATGGCGGCAATTTTCTGGTTTGTTACCGAAGATGAACCGATGCTTAAACAGCGGCGTGAGTCTGGAACCAAGCCTAATTCCTTTTTAAAGCAACTGGAACCACTGAAGGACATGCGGGTCTGGCGTTTTTCGCTGTATTATTTCTGTGTGTTTGGTGCTTTTGTCGCATTGGCGTTGTGGTTGCCGCGCTATCTGGTCGGTGCGTACGGTTTCGATATTAAGTCGGCGGGCATGTTGGCTGCTGCGTATTCCATTTTTGCCAGTTTGTTTCGTGCACTGGGCGGTTGGCTGTCTGACCGTTACGGCGCACGGTTATTAATGTACTGGACATTTATTGTCGCCACGGTCTGTACTTTTTTCCTATCTTACCCACCTACGGATTACATCATTCACGGTATTAAGGGCGATATTGCCTTTAGTATGACGCTTCAACCTTTGGGTTTTATCTTGTTGGTTTCGGTGCTGGGTTTGTTCATGTCATTCGGCAAAGCGGCGGTGTACAAACATATTCCGGTTTATTATCCCGATAATGTCGGCGCTGTCGGCGGCGCGGTCGGCATGATCGGCGGTCTGGGCGGTTTTTTGTTGCCGCTGACCTTCGGTATGTTGAATGATTTGACCGGCATCTGGAGCAGCTGCTTCATGTTGCTGTTCGTATTGATGACAATCGCGCTGAGCTGGATGCATTTTTCCATTGTGCGGATGGAACGCCGCGTTGTACCCGAATTGGCCAAAATATCCAAAGACCTGCATGAACTGAGTCACCCTGCACCACTGGTGCTCACCGATTGGAATCCTGAAGATAAAGGCTTTTGGGAAAAGACCGGCAAGCGTATTGCGACCCGTAACCTGTGGATCAGTATTCCCGCTTTGTTGCTGGCTTTTGCGGTGTGGATGGTGTGGAGTGTTGTAGTGATTAACCTGCCCAGCATCGGTTTTAAATACACTACCAACGAGCTGTTCTGGCTGGCGGCGTTGCCGGGGTTGTCGGGTGCTACTTTGCGGATTTTCTATTCATTCATGGTGCCTATTTTTGGCGGCCGTCGCTGGACTACGATCAGCACCGCCTCATTGCTGTTGCCATCCTTATGGATAGGTTTTGCGGTACAAAATCCCGAAACGCCTTATGTGTTAATGGTGGTCTTGGCCTTGTTATGCGGTTTCGGCGGTGGCAACTTTGCCTCCAGCATGGCGAACATCAGTTTCTTCTATCCTCAAGCCCAAAAAGGTACGGCTTTGGGCTTGAATGCCGGTTTGGGCAATTTGGGCGTCAGCACTGTGCAGTTTGTGGTGCCCCTGGTTATTGCGGCCGGTGTATTCGGATCATTGGGCGGCGAGTCGCAGGAGTGGGTTAAGGGAGCGGTGACTAAATCGATCTGGCTGCAAAACGCCGGTTTTATCTGGGTGCCGTTTATCATTGCCACCAGTATCGCGGCATGGTTCGGCATGAATGATATTGCCTCGGCTAAAGCATCATTCAAAGAACAGTCGGTCATTTTCAAGCGCAAGCATAATTGGCTGATGTGCTGGCTTTATACCGGAACATTCGGCTCATTTATCGGCTATGCAGCCGGATTCCCGATGCTGATCAAAATACTGTTTCCCGAGGTTAACCCAACCGAATACGCCTTTTTGGGGCCGCTGGTCGGTGCGCTGATCAGGCCGGTCGGCGGCTGGCTGGCCGACAAGCTGGGCGGAGCGCAGGTGACGCTGTGGAATTTCGTGATCATGATTTGCGCGGTGTTCGGCGTGCTGCATTTTATGCCCCATGCGGAATATGCCGGCGATTTCTGGGGCTTTCTGGCGATGTTCATGTTGTTGTTCGTCACCACCGGCATTGGCAACGGTTCTACCTTCCGTATGATTCCGGTTATCTTTATGACTGAGCGTTTATGCGCGGCAAAAGGGCAGGGCGAAGAAGCCGAGGCCAAAGCCAAAAAAGATGCGGCAAAAGAAGCGGCGGCAGTGCTGGGTTTTAGTTCGGCGATTGCAGCTTACGGCGCGTTTTTTATCCCCAAGAGTTACGGCACGGCTATCAGCATGACCGGCACGCCCGATGCGGCTTTGTATTGTTTTATCGCTTTTTATGTGGTGTGTATCGGCATTACGTGGTGGAATTACGCACGTAAAACGGCGGCTATGCCTTGTTAAAATGACGTAGGGGCAATCCCTTGTGGTTGCCCCAACAAAACAAATACCAAGGGCAACCACAAGGGTTGCCCCCTACTATATAGGTAAATCTTATGAGCCATTTCCTGGATCGCTTACTCTTCTTTAAGAAAAAAGTAGATACCTTCTCCGGTAATCACGGCGTGGTGACCAATGAAGACCGAAGCTGGGAGAACAGCTATCGATCGCGCTGGCAGCACGACAAAATCGTGCGCTCCACGCACGGCGTGAACTGCACGGGTTCTTGCAGCTGGAAGATATACGTTAAAAACGGGCTGGTGACCTGGGAAACCCAGCAAACCGATTACCCTCGAACCCGCCCCGACCTACCTAATCACGAGCCGCGCGGTTGTCCGCGTGGTGCAAGTTATTCCTGGTATTTGTACAGCGCCAACCGGCTTAAATATCCGCTGATACGCGGGCGTTTGGTCAGGTTGTGGCGCGAAGCCCGTCTGACTTTAGACCCGGTTGACGCTTGGGCCTCGATAGTCGAAGACCCTGCTAAAACCGCAGAATACAAGTCGGTACGCGGCTTGGGCGGTTTGGTTCGGGCTAATTGGGAGGAAGTGAACGAAATCATCGCGGCTGCCAATATTTACACCGCAAAAACTTTCGGCCCCGACCGGATTATCGGCTTTTCGCCGATCCCTGCGATGTCGATGGTGTCTTACGCAGCAGGTAGCCGATACCTGTCGCTGATCGGCGGCGTCAGCATGAGCTTTTACGACTGGTATTGCGATTTGCCACCGGCATCGCCGCAAACCTGGGGTGAGCAAACCGATGTGCCCGAATCGGCGGATTGGTATAACGCTGGATTCTTGATGCTGTGGGGATCGAACGTGCCGCAAACCCGCACCCCCGATGCCCATTTCATGACCGAAGCGCGTTATAAAGGCGCGAAAGTCGTGGTGGTCAGTCCCGATTATTCGGAGGCCAGCAAGTTTGCTGATCTGTGGCTGCATCCCAAGCAAGGCACCGATGCCGCATTAGCGATGGCGATAGGGCATGTGATCCTCAAGGAATTCCATGTCGAGCGCCAAAGCCCATATTTTACCCAGTATGTGCGGGAAAACACCGACTTGCCGTTCCTGGTCATGCTGAAAGAACAGGACGGCTGTTATGTGCAGGATCGTTTCTTCAGAGCCTCGGACTTTTTAGGCGGCTTAAGTCAAGAAAACAACCCCGAATGGAAAACGGTCGCTTACGATGAAATCAACGGCCACATCGTTCCGCCTTGCGGTTCCATCGGTTTCCGTTGGGGCGAAAGCGGGCATTGGAATATCGAACAAAAAACCGTAGACAACCAGGAAGTAAAGTTACGCTTGAGTTTGATCGATATTAAAGACGATGTCGCCAGCGTCGGCTTCCCTTATTTCGGCGGCTCCGAACATCCGCATTTTACCCATTCAACCCACGACGCTATTCAAAAGCGTAATGTACCGGTTAAAAAAATCACTCTGGCCGACGGCACCGAAGTATTGGCGACCACGGTGTTCGATTTGCTGGTTGCCAACTACGGCATAGATCGCGGATTAGGCGGCGGCAATGTCGCTGGTTCTTACGATGATGATGCTCCGTACACTCCCGCGTGGCAGGAAAAAATCACAGGCGTTACCCGGAGAAACGTGATTGCGGTAGCTCGAGAATTTGCGACCAATGCCGAAAAAACCCAAGGCCGCTCGATGGTCATTCTGGGGGCGGGCATCAACCATTGGTATCATATGGACATGAATTATCGCGGCATCATGAATATGCTGATGCTGTGTGGTTGCGTCGGGCAGTCCGGCGGAGGCTGGGCGCATTATGTCGGACAGGAAAAACTGCGTCCGCAAACCGGTTGGTTGCCGCTGGCGTTTGGCCTGGACTGGAAACGTCCGGCCCGGCAAATGAACAGCACCTCGTTTTTCTACAATCACACCAGCCAATGGCGTTACGAAAAACTCAAAGTAAGCGAGATTTTGTCGCCGCTGGCACAGCCCAAAGACTGGCAAGGCAGCTTGATCGATTTCAATGTCAGATCCGAGCGCATGGGCTGGTTACCGTCAGCACCGCAACTGCAAACCAACCCGTTGCAAGTGGTAAAAGACGCAGCAAAAGCAAAACTAGACCCGATTGAATATGTCGTCAAGTCGCTGAAAAGCGGCAAGTTGAAGATGTCCTGCGAAGACCCGGATAACCAGCAGAATTTTCCGCGCAATATGTTTGTGTGGCGTTCCAATTTGCTGGGTTCTTCGGGCAAGGGCCATGAGTATTTTCTGAAGTATTTGCTGGGTACGCAACACGGTTTGCAAGGCAAAGACTTAGGTGATAGCGGCGATAAACCTTCGGAAGTCGAATGGCATGACACCGCAGCAGAAGGCAAACTCGATTTGTTGGTCACGCTGGATTTTCGGATGTCCACAACCTGTCTGTATTCGGACATTATTTTGCCGACCGCAACTTGGTATGAAAAAAACGACCTGAATACCTCGGATATGCACCCGTTTATCCATCCGTTGTCGAAGGCTGTCGATCCAGCGTGGGAGTCGCGTTCCGATTGGGATATTTACAAAGGCATAGCCAAAAAATTCTCGGAACTGACTGTAGGGCATTTGGGTGTAGAACAAGACATAGTCGCCGTGCCAATTCTGCACGATACACCGGCAGAGCTGGCCCAGCCGCTGGACGTCAAGGATTGGAAGAAAAAGGAATGCGATCCGATTCCCGGCAAAACCATGCCGACGCTGGTCGTGGTCGAGCGCGATTATCCGAACACCTACAAAATGTTCACCTCGTTGGGGCCGTTGATGAGCAAAATCGGCAACGGCGGCAAGGGCATAGCCTGGAACACCGAAACCGAAGTCAAGCAACTGGGCGAACTGAACCGATTGGTGACCGAGGAAGGCATCAGCAAAGGCCTGCCGCGCATCGAATCCGATATCGATGCGACTGAAGTGATTTTGATGCTGGCGCCCGAAACCAACGGCCATGTCGCGGTTAAAGCTTGGGAAGCCTTGAGTAAGGCGACCGGACGGGATCATACCCATCTGGCACGCTCGCGCGAAGACGACAAAATCCGTTTCCACGATGTGCAGGCGCAGCCGCGCAAGATCATTTCGTCGCCGACCTGGAGCGGTGTGGAATCCGAGCATGTCTGCTACAACGCCTGTTACACCAATGTCCACGAGCGGATTCCCTGGCGCACACTGACCGGCCGCCAGCAGTTTTACCAGGATCACAGTTGGATGCGGGCTTTCGGCGAGACTTTATGTGTATACAAGCCGCCGGTCGATACCCGTTCCATTGCCCCGATTCTTGGCCAAAAGCCCAACGGCAATGACGAGCTGGTGCTGAATTTTCTGACGCCTCACCAGAAATGGGGCATCCACAGCACGTACACCGATAATCTGCTGATGCTGACCTTGTCGCGCGGTGGGCCGATCGTGTGGATGGGCGAAGTCGATGCGGCAAAAGTCGGCATTAAAGACAATGACTGGATAGAGGCGTTTAATGTTAATGGTGCGCTGGTCGCCAGGGCGGTAGTCAGTCAGCGTGTTCCCGAAGGCATGTGCATGATGTATCACGCCCAGGAAAAGATTGTTAATACGCCAGGATCGGAAACCACCGGCGGGCGCGGCGGCATTCATAACTCGGTGACCCGTGCGACGCTTAAACCCACGCACATGATCGGCGGTTACGCACAGCTAAGTTACGGCTTTAACTATTACGGCACGGTCGGCTCCAATCGCGATGAGTTTGTGATTATCCGCAAAATGAGCAAGGTGGATTGGCTCGAAGAAGAACAAAATAAGGAATTATCCAAAGGAGATTCGGGAAATGTCATTTGAGTCTATAGGCTTGGAGAGGGAAATTATTGAAAAGTTAGATGCTTTCCTAAATACACAAAACTTTGTCGAGCTTTACTCCACTTATGATTGGGAAGAAGACACGCTAGCTAATGGTTTTCCAAATATTTTCTGCCTTGAATCGCGCCTTAAGCATTCAAATCAAACGACGGGGATTTCACTTTTAGATGTTAAAGCTGTTGCAAAATGGGGGCTTTTAAGGCATCAAAAGCGAATTGAGGGAAATGAAATTGTATTGCCTAATCAAAAAATAGACGTGGATCCATCCATTCTGCTTGCCACTTTGCAAAATAATATTACCAACGGCGTAGGTCCAACATATTTAAGCAAGATTTTGCGGTTTGGGTTTCCTCAAAAATGTGGAGCGATTGATACGAAGTGTGTGCGAATATTTGGTTGTGGGGATGATGGTAGTAGTAGGCAGCATCAATGGCTTGTTCTTTCAGTCAGAAATGATGGGTATGGATGGTACATTCCAAAGACTAGAAAAAAGTGGCCTAGCGAATACAGTAAATGGATAAACATACTTCGCTATTTCACCAGCAAGCTGGGAAATAACTGCCCACACCCTCAGCGATTTATAGATAGTGGCTTGAGAAAAAAAGGAGTATGGGAATGTGCGGATGTGGAAATGGCACTTTTTTCCTATGCAAGCCAGCAACTAAATAGCAAATAGAACCGAGGTTAAGTAGATGAAAATTCGCGCACAAATAGGCATGGTACTGAATCTGGACAAGTGTATCGGTTGTCACACTTGCTCGATCACCTGCAAAAACGTCTGGACCTCGCGTAAAGGGGTTGAATATGCGTGGTTTAATAATGTCGAAACCAAGCCGGGCGTAGGTTTTCCGCAGCAGTGGGAAAATCAGGATAAATGGAACGGCGGCTGGGTGCGCAAAATCAACGGCAAGATAGAACCGCGTCAAGGCGGCAAACGCCAGATATTGCGTAATATCTTCGGCAACCCCGATTTGCCAGCAATTGATGATTATTACGAACCGTTCGATTTCGATTACCAGCATTTGCACAACGCCAAAGAATCGAAAAATCCGCCGACTGCGCGTCCTTATTCGGTGATTACCGGCGAGCGCATGGAAAAAATCGAAGGCGGGCCGAACTGGGAGGAAATTCTGGGCACGGAGTTTTCATCACGTTCGCGCGACACCAATTTCGACAACATCCAGAAAGACATGTACGGTGAATTTGAAAACACCTTCATGATGTATCTGCCGCGTTTGTGCGAACATTGCCTGAATCCGACCTGCGTTGCGGCCTGTCCCAGCGGCTCGATCTACAAGCGCGAAGAAGACGGTATTGTATTGATCGACCAGGACAAATGCCGCGGCTGGCGGATGTGCATTTCGGCTTGTCCGTACAAAAAAATTTACTACAACTGGGAAACCGGAAAATCGGAAAAATGCACGTTCTGTTATCCGCGTATCGAAGCCGGGGAGCCTACGGTGTGTTCGGAAACCTGCGTCGGGCGGATTCGTTATTTGGGCGTGTTGCTGTACGACGCCGACCGTATCGAAGAGGCGGCCAGCTGCGAGAATGAGCAGGATTTGTACCAGCAGCAGCTCGATGTTTTTCTCGATCCTTTCGATGAGGAAGTGATCGCCGAAGCGCGCGCGGCAGGTATTCCCGAATCTTGGTTAATGGCTGCGCAAGAATCGCCGGTTTATAAAATGGCGATAGACTGGAAGGTGGCGTTTCCGCTGCATCCTGAGTTCCGCACTCTGCCGATGGTTTGGTATGTACCGCCGCTATCGCCGATTCAATCGGCGGCGGAAAACGACCAAATCGGTATGGATGGCGACATTCCCGATGTGCGTTCGTTGCGTATTCCGGTGCAGTATTTGGCTAATTTACTGACAGCGGGCAAGGAAGAGCCGGTCGTATTAGGGCTGGAGCGGATGCTGGCGATGCGATCTTATATGCGCAGCCTTACCGTCGATGGCACGGCCAATACCGAGGTGCTGGAGAGAGTCGGTTTGACCCAGTTACAGGTTGAAGAAATGTACCGCTACATGGCGATTGCCAATTACGAAGACCGTTTTGTGATTCCAAGCAGTCATCGCGAATACGCAAGCTCAACCTTCGATGCTTACGGTGAGCAAGGCGGCTGCGGATTCAGTTTCGGTAGCGGGTGTTCTACGGGCAATAATGACACCAATCTGTTCGGCGGCAACAAAAAGCCGCAACGTAGCGGCGGAATTCCGATCAAGATTCCTATTAAAGTGGAACCGGCAAAATAAGGAATTATTATGCTTGCATTAGAAGTAGCTTCATCATTCCCACAAGTACGTCCTCGTTCCCACGCGCTGCGTGGGAATGCAGTTAAAGGCGCGCTGCGCCGCGAGTTATGGTCAGTATATAGAAATGCGCATCGTACCAATACAGGACGCAGCGCGTTCGGTACTGCGTTCCCACGCAGCGCGTGGGAACGAGGGTTTAGTGCTAGTTCCCAAGCTCCTGCTTGGGAATTCAGTGCGGGAAGCTCCAGCTTCCCAACTCGCGAAGCTGGAGCTTCGTTAACTGGGTTCCCAAGCAGGAGCTTGGGAACCAGCGCAACCAGCATAACGATAACTCAGGAGCTAAAATGAGCCTGCAAACATTAAAAGTTCTATCGCTACTGCTAAGCTATCCCGAAGCCGAAATGCTCGTAGCATTAGACGAAATGGCCGCAGTCGTCGAACAGGAAAACTTGTTGCAGGAAGACCATAAAAAATCGGTACAGGCATTGATCGATTCATATCGCGGCGTAGACCTGCTGGATAGCCAAGAGCACTATGTGGCGTTATTTGACCGGGGACGGTTTTTGTCGCTGCATATTTTCGAGCATGTCCACGGCGAATCCCGCGACCGGGGGCAAGCCATGGTCAACCTGCTGCAAATGTACGAAGCACATGGCTTTGAAATGTCCACGCATGAACTGCCGGACTACATCCCGTTATTTCTGGAATTTCTCTCGCAACAGGAACAGGCCGAAGCGGTGCAGTTATTACACGACGCGATGCCGGTGCTAAGTTTGCTGGGCGCACGGTTAACCGAACGCGGCAGCGAGTTCCGCGCAGTTTTCGACGCACTGGCAGGTTTCGCAGGCGAACCCGAAGCGCTGGAAGAAATCCTTCAGCAAGCCGCGACCGAAGGCGAGGATGAAACCCTGGTTAACATGGATGAAATCTGGGAAGAAGAAGCCGTTAGTTTTATGGGGGCAGGGGATGCGTGCAAAAGCCAAACCGCCGATGTCAGTCCAATCACAATCATGCCGCGCGATGAATATTTAAAATCGCAAAACCGTTCTCTTTAGAAGGAGTCAATCGTGGATTATCTCAATACCTTACTATTCGGCTATTACCCCTACATCGCGATCAGCGTGTTTTTCATCGGCAGCCTGGCGCGTTACGACCGCGATCAATACACTTGGCGCACCGGTTCCAGCCAATTTTTGCGTGCCGACGAGTTAAGGATGGGCAGCAACTTATTCCATATCGGCATCTTGTTGCTGTTCGTCGGGCATTTCGTCGGCCTGTTGACGCCGCCTGCGGTTTATCATGCCTTGGGCCTGTCGACCTCGGCAAAACAAATCCTGGCCGTTGTTGCGGGCGGCGTTTTCGGCGGCGTGTGCTTAAAAGGCATCATCATCCTGATACGCCGTCGCCTGACCGATGCCCGTATTCGCGCCACCAGCAGCCGCATGGATATTTTTATCCTGCTGCTGATCGGCGTACAGCTGGCGCTGGGTCTGCTGACCTTGCCGATTTCGCTGTATCACTATGACGGTTCCAATATGCTGCTGCTGGGGGAATGGGCGCAACGCATCGTGACTTTCCGTAGCGGCGCGGCAGATCAAGTCAGCGAGATGGGCATCATTTTTAAATTGCATTTGTTTTTAGGGCAGACCTTGTTTTTGGTTTTTCCGTTTAGCCGGTTGGTGCATGTTTGGAGCGTTCCGCTGGGCTACGTCACGCGCCCTTATCAAGTTGTTCGTAGACGTTAATTTACAAACTGGTGATGCGCAAAAAACATAAAAAACACGAAGGCACGAAGAACACGAAGTTTTTGAGCGGTTCCTGAGGATTTAGAATCTTCAGTCAAGTGAAAGGATAAATTCGCACATCAAAATTCGGTACCTTGGTTCCCTCTCCTGCTGGAGAGGGTTAGGGTGAGGAGATTTTAAAAACTGAATTTAGATGCACGATTCTTTAAACCTTCGTGTTCTTCGTGTCTTCGTGGTAAAAAATTTTTTAGTCATTGCGTAATATTTAAGTACAGGACTAAAACCATTTTTGCCATATAACCCAAAAGGGAAATCATGAACAAATCATCCAGTTTGCTGTTACTGACAATAGCACTGGGCAGCCTGACTACCGGCTGCTCCTCCGACGAATCGATGAACAAAGCGAGTACCGAAAAATCCGCTGCCATTCAGGCCGAAAAAGCCAGGCATAAAGCGATGGCAACAGGAGACAAGGCCGAACACGAAAGCGGCCAAATGCAGCATTCCATGCCGATGTCCGCCGACGGACAAATGCAACATGCTATGCCGATGCCAGAATCGACGGGCGCTGTTCAAAGCGATGCCAGAGAAATCGGCCGCAGTGCCGATGACTTACCGGCTCCGTTGAACAGAACGCAAGCTCAGCTGGTCAGCGTCGATCTTTATACCGATGAACTGGTTGCCGAAATGATGCCCGGCGTGACTTATCAATACTGGACTTATAACGGCAAGGTGCCGGGGCCGTTTATCCGCGCCAGAGCAGGCGACCAGGTGGAAATACACCTGAATCACAGCAAGCCCGGCGCAACAGGCGAGGCCCATAGCGAACATACCTCGGCTCAACATACCGCCGACGGCCACTCGGCGCATTCCATCGATCTGCATGCGGTGGTCGGCCCCGGTGGCGGCGCACCGTTAATGCAAGTCGAGCAGGGCGAACAAAAAAGTTTCCGCTTTAAAGCCACGCATCCGGGCATTTACGTTTATCACTGCGCCAGTCCGCATGTGCCGACCCATATCGCCAACGGCATGTATGGCATGATACTAGTGGAACCTGAACAGGGCTTGGCCAAAGTGGATCGCGAGTTTTACGTGATGCAAGGCGATTTTTACACCAGCGGCAAGTACGGCGATAAAGGCCTGCAAGCGTTCAGCAAGGACAAAATGATGGCCGAAAAACCGGAGTATTTCCTGTTCAACGGCCGGGTCAACTCACTCAGCGGCGATCGGGCTTTAAAAGCCAAAGTGGGTGAAAAAATCCGCCTGTTTGTCGGCGTCGGCTCGCATGTCGCCTCTAATTTTCATATCATCGGCGCTATTTTTGATAACCTGTATCAAGACGGCGCGATCATGAATCCGCCGCTGAAGAACGTCCAGACTACAGTCATAGCCCCCGGTTCTGCGGTGATGATTGAGTTTACTGCCGAAGTTCCCGGCAAATACCTGCTGGTCGATCACAGCCTGACACGGGCCATTGATAAGGGCGCGCTGGCTGAGTTGATCATAGACGGTTCGGCTCAGTCTGAGCTTTATCAGCAGGTTAGCCATTAATAATGTTGGGCATAAAAAGCACGCCCAACTTACTGAGCTAGGCATAAAGGCAGCATGAAGGCATGTATCTGGTGTAAACAAGAAAACTTTGGAGGAAGTGAGGAGCATATATTTCCTGAGGCAATTGGATGCCCACCTGAATTCGTATTTAACGACGG
>DATBQC010000672.1:0-1886 GCA_036561065.1 Methylobacter sp.
CTTGTGCGCCCACCATTTTTCCGGCGATCGCCGGACGGAAGAAAGAAGCGCCGCTTCGGGCCGCCATAGCTCAGTTGGTTAGAGCGCTAGATTGTGGATCTAGAGGTCCCCCGTTCAAGCCGGGGTGGCGGTACCATTCTAAACAAAGACTTATGACCAATCCGACAATCCGCTCCAGGGCTCAGTTCAAGGCAAAGGTATGCGCTGAGGTATGCGGCTGGGCGCGACCGATGGATTTTTTTTTCGAGACGAGTTTGGCTTCGCGGGATCGGCCTATGCTAAGCGCCGCACACGGGAGTCTCAGGTAACCGCTTGCCGGTTGCGGCTTTTTGAATAAGCACATCGATAGCTTTCTTCACCGACCATCTCGGCTCCAGCCAACACTGCGAAAAAACAAGACTCCCGATATGGCACTCGCTACCGTAGCCCAATTTATCTGCGCCGGGCTTCGCAAGAACATAATCGGCAACGTCTGGCATATTTTTCCAACCCGCGTCTATGAGGTCACGACACGAAAGCTTTTCGAAGGTATCTCCGTTCAAAATCCGTTCACCCGCCTCGGCTTTGGCTCCGGCCATTGTGATAATGGCCGCGAGAATTGTAGATTTGTATCTCATCCGACATCTCCAAGACTTCGCACCATGATGCAAAACAACGTGGCGCGCGATCATCGCGACTGCCCTTTGCAAACAATATACGATCTAAAAATCCATCCGATTGGTTGGCCGGTTTCTGGGTCCGAAACATAAACCCATGGGCGTCTTCGTCCATCCTCTGCAAAATCAATGATCGTCACCTGTTGTCCATTATCAAGAGTCGCAATGATTCGCCCATTAGGTGCTGTACGCGCATTCAATGGGGTTGGCGTTGGATCAGCCACGATGCATTCGGCTTGCACCGTCGTGGCCATGATGCATGTCGCGAGTGTTGCAAAGGTCCTTTTCATTTGCACTGCCTCTTTTAACCACCGCCGTGTTGGAATGAAGCACCCTTCACGCGGCTATGCAAGGGACAGGAGCCGCACGCTTGGAGACCCGGCTAGTAGCCATCAGATGAGACACTAAAGCTGCCGCACCGCTCGTCTCACTGAAACGGATGAACACGCTGAACCTTCAACGAGCCGAAAAGCGTTTCGGCCACCCTCTCGCCATCGGACCTTATCCCTGCCTCCGCCAAAGTGCTTGAAATCCAGAAGCGCCGCTCCAGCTGGTATAAGAAACCACAGGCTGGTAATGGCGCGACTCCGACAAAACCTACCCCCAAAGCGCCGCCGGATTTGGGCCATATCCCTTGCTCACGAAGGGAATTTTCCGTCAGCCTCAATCCACTAGGAGGGCTTTCTCATGAAAGGCGAAATAAAAATCCTCATAGCCATGGCGCTCGCAGGATCAAGTTCATTTGCTGGCGCTCAAACTGTGACCACACAGGAAACCGTCACCCGCTCAGTGACTATCACAACCCCCCTGAATCTCGAGGGTAGCAGCGATTGCGATGCAGTTGGCCGCGTTGTTGGTCTTGATCCACGAGGTGATAATTTTTTGAGCGTCCGGAAACGCCCGCAGGGACCGTCTGGGCCTGTATCCGAAGTTGATCAGCTTTTTACGAATAATAGCGTCTGCATAGTAGGGAGAGCTGGCAGGTGGCTGAATGTTAGATACGCACGTGGAGGGCGTATGTTCTCTGGCTGGGTTTATGATCGTTACATCGCGGAAGATTGATCTTTCTCGTCAGCTCAGCGGCTTGTGCAGACTTGTGCAACATAAATGCATTGAGTTGGCCTGCGTCAGGCTGGGCTGGAATGCAGGCGAGCAAGAGATTTTTTGTCGGACTCGTGATTTGATATTGCCGGCGCGCCTCGGACACTCCCCACGGCGCGTTTTGTCAGT
>DATBQC010000673.1:0-1602 GCA_036561065.1 Methylobacter sp.
GGTAGAGGGGCAGCAGGAAGATTTGGTCAGGAATTATGCGAACCAAATAGCTGAGGATGTTAAGAAAGCAATGGGAGCTTGAATTAGATGCTAATAATATATATTATAAGCGGTTTGATTCTATGTGAGGAGTAGTGATGCGTCGGTCTCTAGTTGTAGGAAATTGGAAGATGAATGGAACTCTTGCCAGTGCCGAGTTGCTTGTAAAAGGCATCATTGCCGGATTAGAGGGAAATAGTGCGGATATCGCAGTATGTGTACCTTACGTGCACGTGCCTAAAGTAAGCGAGTTAGTTAAAAATACCGCATTAGCATTAGGCGCTCAAAACGTTGCAGATAAATCTTCAGGCGCGTTTACCGGAGAAATTTCGGCAGCGATGCTAAGCGAATTCAGTTGTAAATATGCTCTTGTCGGACATTCTGAAAGGCGTAGTTACTACGGCGATACTGATGAGTCGGTAGCCGCCCGTTTTTGTCAGGCGCAAGAACAAAACATTATTCCTGTTTTGTGTGTAGGCGAAACGCTGGAGCAGCGTGAACAAGACCAGACTTTTGCGGTGATTAATGCACAGCTTGATGCTGTAATTGATTTGGCAGGTATAGCGGCTTTTGGCGCAGCAGTGATTGCCTATGAGCCGGTTTGGGCGATAGGAACAGGGAAAACGGCAACTGATGAGCAGGCTCAGGAAGTTCATCACTACATAAGGCAGTATATTGCTGCTAAAGATCAGACCATTGCCGATAAAATACAAATTTTATATGGCGGTAGTGCTAAGCCGGATAATGCAAAAGGTTTGTTTGCCATGCCGGATATTGACGGCGGTTTAATTGGTGGGGCTTCGTTGGATGCGGAATCCTTTTTAAAGATTTATCATTCAATTTAGATTAAGTTAGACTTTATTATGTATCAGGTAATTATTGTTATTCATGTGTTGTTAGGTTTAGGGGTTGTTGGATTAGTATTAATGCAACAAGGAAAAGGAGCTGATGCAGGCGCGGCTTTTGGTACTGGTTCTTCAGGTTCTGTTTTTGGAGCGCAAGGTGCAGCATCATTTCTGTCTCGATCAACTGCAATTTTGGCGACCTTGTTTTTCATGACCAGCTTGGGGCTTGCAGTATTAAACGGCAAGCAGGGCGCAGCGTATGATTTAATGAGCGCTCCTAAAGTTGAACAGGATACACTGGGTATTCCTGATGTGGGTGGTGCAAAAGGTTTGGGAGATACTTCTGCTGTACCTGACCTTAAGTCTGAAGAAGTGCCTGTTGCCGCTCCGGTGGATTCCAAAGCCGAGAAGGCAGCTGAAAAAAAGTAACAAATATTGTTTATGACACACAGTGTACGGAAAAAGTAATTATAAATAGTGTGCATTGAATAGTATCGTTGCAATAATGTTTTAGCCGATGTGGTGAAATTGGTAGACACGCCATCTTGAGGGGGTGGTGACGAAAGTTGTGCCGGTTCAAATCCGGCCATCGGCACCAAATGTACCCTACTAGGGGATTTCTCTAGTGGGGTGTTTTTTTGTTTGCAGTACTGAAAATGAAAAAAAGTTTTTAGATTAGAAGTGCGGTATAGCAAAATAATTAAACTATACTTAAGTA
>DATBQC010000674.1:0-1819 GCA_036561065.1 Methylobacter sp.
TATTTAAGGATAAAATCGAGGCTAAAATCGTTAATCTGGAAACAGGCGATTATGTTGAGGATATGAATCCTGCGGACTACGACCAGCGTAAAGCGGCAAAAGATCCTGCTCTAAGCGTTGCGATTCCTAAAGAAAAAGATATTGCTCATATTAGGGTCAAGGCTAAATATGCCAAAGTCTTTTTGGTAAAAGAGGCTGGCGCGATTAAGTCGATTATTCTTCCGATTAACGGTTACGGTTTATGGTCAACGTTATACGGCTTCCTGTCATTGGATGCTGATGGACAAACCGTACAAAGCATCAACTTTTACGATCAAGCGGAAACTCCGGGATTGGGTGGTGAAGTAGTTAACCCTAACTGGCGCGCACTTTGGAAAGGCAAAAAAGTCTATGCCGAAACCGAACAGGCTTCATCAGAAAAAGGTCTGATAGAGAGCGCCGAGATTGGCGAGCCTGCGTTGAGCCTGATTAAAGGCGTGGTCGATAACAGCAAGCCCGGTTCTCAATACCAGGTCGATGGTTTGGCGGGTGCCTCATTAACCAGCACCGGTGTAACTAATCTGGTCAGATACTGGATGAGCAAAGAAGGTTTTGCCCCATATTTGGCTAAAGCAAGAGCGGTAAAAGGAGTTAAGTCATGAATGAAATTTTAAATGATGAAACCAAGAAAGTACTGATAGAGCCGTTGGTTGACAATAATCCGATTACTTTACAAGTTCTGGGTATCTGTTCGGCGTTGGCGGTGACCTCGCAAATGTCGACCTCGCTGATTATGGCGCTGGCGTTGACTATGGTAACTGCGTGTTCCAGTGCGGCAATTAGTGCAATCAGGAATCATATTCCCGGTAGTATTCGGATCATCGTGCAGATGACCATTATTGCATCCTTGGTTATCGTGGTGGATCAGATATTGAAAGCTTTTGCTTATGAAGTCAGCAAGCAATTGTCGGTATTCGTGGGTCTGATTATTACCAACTGTATCGTGATGGGGCGCGCTGAAGGCTATGCGATGAAAAATCCGCCTTTAGCCAGCTTTATGGACGGCATCGGCAATGGTTTAGGATACAGCTTGATTTTGATTACCGTGTCTTTTATCAGGGAGCTGTTAGGTTCCGGTAAATTACTGGGCATTGAAGTCTTAAAGCTTAGCAAAGATGGCGGCTGGTACGATCCAAACGGCTTGATGCTGTTGCCGCCAAGTGCATTTTTTATTATTGGTTTGATTATCTGGTCTGTACGTCAATGGAAGCCGAAGCAGGCTGAAGCGGCGGATTTCAAAATCATGTCGATTGCTCATGGTGAAGGAGGGCATCACTAATGGAAGCTTATATTAGTCTTTTCATAAAGGCTGTCTTTATCGAAAACCTGGCGCTGTCCTTCTTTTTGGGCATGTGTACCTTCATCGCGGTTTCGAAGAAAATCTCGACGGCGATGGGTTTGGGTATAGCGGTCATGATGGTGCAAATTATTACCGTACCGGCCAATAACTTTATTTATCACGCCTTATTAAAGGAAGATGCCTTATCCTGGATGGGCATTACCGGCGTTGATTTAAGCTTTTTGGCGCTGTTAAGCTGTATCGGCGTTATTGCTGCGTTGGTGCAAATTCTGGAAATGATTTTAGATAAATTCTTTCCCGCTTTGTACCATGCGTTAGGGATATTTCTGCCTTTAATCACGGTAAACTGCGCGATTTTAGCCGGCAGTTTGTTTATGATTGAACGTGATTACAATCTGCCCGAAAGCGTCGTGTATGGCGTAGGTAGCGGCTTTGGTTGGGCGCTGGCTATTACCGTTATGGCCGGGGTGCGCGAAAAAC
>DATBQC010000675.1:0-1987 GCA_036561065.1 Methylobacter sp.
AACAAGAACAACAAGAAGCTGCCAGTGCCAGGACCAAAAAAACCATCATAAAACCCGATGCTTCCACCAACCATGACCGCAATCGCCCTTTCCTTCAGGCCGCCATGCAAAGGCGCATGCACACTACCCAAGTCTTTTCGACGGAACGTATACAAAGCTACGGCAGTCAACACAAAGGGAAGCAGTTTCCGGAGAAAATCCGGCGGAATTTTTGTGACCGTGTAGGCTCCGGCAAAGGCCAAAGCAAACGAGGCAAATGCAGCGGGTGCCGCAGTATTCCACTCAACCCTAACCTTCCTGGCATAGCTGAACGCGGCAACTCCGGTACCCCAGACCGCAGCCAGCTTATTGGTTCCAAACAAGGTTGCCGGGTGTGCATTTGGAAGTACCGAAAACAAAGCCGGAATCTGGATCAGCCCGCCTCCGCCGACAACCGCATCGATCATGCCAGCCAATAATGCGGCAACACCCAACATCAGATAATCCATCAGGCTTGACCGACCAAAGCTAATTCCGTCCTGCAAGAATCATTTGCGCGGCTTTCTCGGCAATCATGATGGTCGGCGAATTGGTATTGCCTGAAGTAATAGTAGGCATGATAGACGCATCGACTACCCGCAAACCAGCAACCCCTCTGACCCGCAACTGACTATCAACCACGGCGAGCGGATCATCGAGCCTGCCCATTTTGCAAGTACCGACCGGGTGAAAAATCGTCGTCCCGATCTCCCCTGCTACTTTGGCCAATTGCTCAGGTGTTGAAAATTGCAAACCCGGCTTGAACTCTTCCGGTTGATACTTGTGCAAGGCCGGCGCCGCCACAATCTTTCGGGTAAGCATCAGCGCGGCGGCGGCAGTTGCGAGATCTTCCGCCGTGCTCAAATAATTCGGACAAATTTTCGGCGCGACAAATCCATCACCCGAAGCAATTCGGACACTGCCGCGGGAACCCGGCCGCAGATTGCACACACTGGCGGTAAAGGCGGGAAAATTATGCAAAGGCTCGCCGAATTTCTCAAGCGACAGCGGCTGAACGTGATACTCCAGATCGGGCGTCGGCTGCGACACATCGGATTTTGCGAAGGCGCCGAGTTGGGAAGGCGCCATCGACATTGGACCGCTTTGGAATAGCGCATATTCCGCCGCAATCTTCATTTTTCCAAACCAGCCACGCGATGCAATATTCAAGGTCTTCGCATCCCTGACCTTGAAAACCATGCGCAACTGCAGATGATCCTGCAGATTCTCACCCACACCGGGCGCGTCGATTTCCACCGGTATTCCATGGCTTTGCAACAGGAACGCCGGCCCAATGCCGGACAATTGCAAAAGTTGCGGCGAACCTATCGCCCCTGCCGACAGGATCGTCTCCCCTGTCGATTCAGCAAACCATTCCTTGCCATTTCCAATGAACTCAACTCCGCAGCAAACCTTTCCGCCAGCAGTCGACTGAATTCTCAAACGCTTGACATGGCAACCGGTCATTATTTCCAGATTGCCGCGTCGAGACACTGCTTTCAAAAAGCCCTTGGCGGTATTCAGGCGAATGCCTCGCTTCTGGTTCACCTCGAAATAGCCGCAACCGGAATTGTCACCTCGATTGAAATCATCGGTTTTGGCGATACCCACTTGCTCCGCAGCGTCTCTGAATGCATCGAGTATCGGCCATGACAGTCGCTGTTTTTCAACCCTCCATTCCCCGCCCTTGCCATGAAAAGCGTCCTTCCCTTTATGATAATCTTCGCTTTTTTTGAACAAGGGCAACACATTTTCCCAGCGCCAACTTTGATCGCCGGCTAGAGTAGCCCAGTGATCATAATCCTGCTGCTGGCCCCGCATATAAATCATGCCATTGATCGATGAAGATCCGCCTAACACCTTGCCACGCGGATAGATCAGGCTGCGACCATTCAATCCAGCATCAGCCTCGGTGCGATACAACCAATCGGTCCGAGGATTATTAATACAATATAAATAGCCAACCGGA
>DATBQC010000676.1:0-5748 GCA_036561065.1 Methylobacter sp.
CAACGTACTGCGGAAGTAGAGCGAAATACGCTTGAAACTCAAATCAAAATCAAAATTAACCTGGATGGATCAGGTACATCCTCGTTTTCAACCGGCGTTCCTTTTCTTGAACATATGCTCGATCAGATTGCCAGACATGGTTTGATTGACATGGACATTGTAGCCAAAGGCGATTTGGATATTGACGACCACCACACCGTTGAAGACATTGGTATTACCCTAGGCCAGGCGTTTGCCAAAGCTACGTCGGACAAAAAAGGCATTTACCGTTACGGACATGCCTACGTGCCTTTGGACGAAGCCTTGTCACGCGTCGTGATCGATTTTTCAGGTCGCCCCGGCTTGTTTTATGAGGTTAAATACCCCAAAGCCATGATCGGCAGTTTTGATGTTGATTTGTTCCGCGAATTTTTCCAGGGCTTTGTCAATCATGCCGGAGTGACTTTGCATATCGACAGTCTGAAGGGTGCAAACGCGCATCATGTCGCCGAAACCATTTTTAAAGCCATGGGTCGAGCCATACGCATGGCGATTACCGCAGACCCGCGAATGGCGGGCATGATGCCGTCAACCAAAGGCAGTCTTTAATCTTTCACCTTAATCCTGTATTTCTATGTCTTCTGTCGCTGTAATCGATTACGGAATGGGTAATCTGCATTCAATCGTCAAAGCGTTGCAACATGCAGCGCCCGAAGTCGATGTTGTTTGTGTGTCTGATGCTGATTCGATCCTTCGCGCCGACCGGGTGGTTTTCCCCGGCGTCGGCGCAATACGGGATTGCATGCAGGCGCTTAATCAATCGGGCTTAGCCGCCGTTATCCAACAGGTTGCCAAAAACAAGCCTTTGCTGGGAATTTGCCTGGGGATGCAGGCCTTATTAACCGACAGCGAAGAAAACAACGGCACGCCTTGTCTGGATGTTTTTGCCGGACACGTTGTGCATTTTCCCGAAGCGTTAAAAGACAGCGACGGGAATTCACTGAAGATTCCGCACATGGGCTGGAATCAGGTTCATCAGCTGCATCCACATCCGCTATGGGAAAACATTCCCCAGGACAGCCGCTTTTATTTTGTCCACAGTTATTATGCGCAGCCCGACGATGCGGCGGTAACGGCGGCAACTTCGCAATACCCGGATGCATTTACCTGTGCTTTGGCGCAAGACAATGTGTTTGCCGTACAATTTCACCCCGAAAAAAGTCAGGCAGTCGGTTTACAGCTGCTAAAGAATTTTTTGCATTGGGATGGACAAGTTTAATTACCATTGACTGATTACACGCCGTTGAGGATTTTAGTGATATGTTATTAATACCTGCAATCGATTTAAAAGAAGGGAAGTGTGTTCGTTTGCGTCAGGGGCGCATGGATGACAATACGGTTTTTTCCGATGACCCCGTCGCCGTAGCCGGTAAGTGGGTTGCAGCCGGCGCGAGAAGAATCCATCTGGTCGACCTGGATGGCGCATTTGCCGGAAAACCGAGAAATGCCGACGTAATTCATGCCATTGTTGAAGCCTATCCCAATGTGCCGATACAAATAGGCGGCGGCATTCGTGACGAGGAAACCATCCAGGCTTATCTTAACGCCGGTGTGGAATACGTAATTATCGGCACCAAAGCTGTTAACGAGCCTCATTTTGTCAGGGATATGGCGCTGGAATATCCTCGCCACATCATCGTCGGACTGGATGCAAAAGACGGCAAGGTTGCTATCGACGGCTGGTCGAAATTATCCAAACATGATGTGATCGATCTGGCGCAACATTTCGAGGAAGACGGCGTCGAGGCCATTATCTATACCGATATTTCCAGGGACGGCATGATGTCCGGCGTCAATGTCGAAGCGACAGCAAAACTGGCGCGCGCGATCCGGATTCCGGTTATCGCTTCCGGCGGCATTACCAATATGGACGACATCAGGGCTCTGGGCGCTGTCGCTCATGAAGGCATTATGGGCGCGATCACCGGCCGGGCTATTTACGAAGGCACGCTGGATTTTGAAGAAGCCGAAAAATTAGCGGAATCATTCGAATAACCATGAGCTTAGCCAAACGCATTATCCCCTGCCTGGATGTCGATAATGGTCGAGTCGTTAAAGGCGTAAAATTTGTCGATATTCGCGATGCCGGAGACCCCGTAGAAATCGCCAGACGTTATGACCGCGAAGGCGCTGATGAAATCACCTTTTTGGACATTACCGCCACACATGACAATCGGAATACCATTGTTCATGTCGTTGAGCAGGTCGCCAGCGAGGTTTTTATTCCGCTGACGGTCGGCGGCGGTATCAGAACCCTGGAAGACATTCGCCGGATGCTGAATGCGGGCGCCGATAAAGTCGGCATTAACAGCGCAGCGGTTTCCAATCCCGAATTTGTCCGCGAGGCGGCAGAGCGTTTCGGTTCGCAATGCATTGTGGTAGCCATAGACGCAAAAAAAACTAGCTTGCCCGGTGAACCCAGCCGCTGGGAGATTTTTACCCACGGCGGCCGCAAGCCGACGGGCATTGATGCGATTGAGTGGGCAAGAAAAATGGTCCGCTACGGCGCAGGGGAAATCCTGTTAACCAGCATGGACAGAGACGGAACCCGCGAAGGTTTCGATTTGCCGTTAACCCGCGCCATTAGCGATGCGGTAACCGTGCCGGTGATTGCATCCGGCGGCGTCGGCAATCTCGATCATCTGGCCGACGGCATTATCGAAGGCAAGGCCGATGCAGTGTTGGCTGCCAGCATTTTTCATTTTGCCGAATACACTATTGAGCAGGCCAAAGAACATATGGCCTCACGCGGCATAGAGGTGCGCCTATGAACGCATCTTGGCTTGACGAGATACACTGGACTGAAGACGGCTTGGTACCGGTTATCGCGCAACAAGCGGAAACAGGAACGGTGTTGATGTTCGCCTGGATGAATCGCGAGTCATTGGCTTTAACGGTCGCCGAAGGTTATGCGGTTTACTGGTCGAGGTCGCGCGGAAGACTATGGCGCAAAGGCGAGGAATCCGGAAACCGGCAAAAAGTGATCGGTTTATTTCTGGATTGCGATGAAGACGTTATTTTGCTTAAAATTGAGCAGGAAGGCGGCATTGCCTGCCATACCGGTCGCGAAAGCTGTTTTTATCGCAACCTGATTGATGGGCAATGGCAAACCGTCCAGCCGGTCTTAAAAGACCCTGACACTATTTATAAAAAATCATGAACAACGTATTACAACAGCTGGCGGAAATCCTGGAACAGCGTAAACTGGAACCTGCCGATAAATCCTATGTCGCCAGCCTGTATGCCAAAGGGCTGGACAGCATACTGAAAAAAATCGGCGAAGAAGCCACGGAAACCGTTATCGCTGCCAAAGGCGGCGATAAAAAACAGATTATTTATGAAACCGCCGATTTGTGGTTTCATTGTATGGTGTTGCTGGCCGATCAGGGGCTGGGCCCGGATGATGTATTGCAGGAACTGCAACGTCGTTTCGGCTTATCCGGCCTGGAAGAAAAGGCGCAACGTAACAAGTAAAGGCCTTGCACTGCAAGGTCTCCAGCAAATAAGGCGCTGCCATGCAGCGTCTCCATTGGAGTTTAAAATGGGCCTCAGCGTAACTCACTTATTAGTTGTATTAGCCATCGTCATTGTCGTGTTCGGCACCAAGCGTTTGCGTAATATCGGCGCCGATCTGGGCGGAGCCATCAAAGGCTTTCGCACTGCCATCAAAGAAGGCGAAGACGACAACAAACCTGCCGCCGACAAAGGCGATGCCATTGAAGGCGAAGTCACTTCCAAAACCGATAAAGACTAACGACGATGTTCGATGTAGGATTCTCCGAACTTCTCCTGATCGGCCTAGTCAGCTTATTGGTGATAGGCCCTGAAAGATTGCCCAAAGTGGCCAGGCTTGCTGGATTCTGGCTGGGTAAAACCCGCAGCATGGTGGCTGCCGTCAAGGAAGAAATCAAGCTGGAACTGCAAGCCGAAGAAATGCGCCAGATCTTTAAAGAGCAGTCCGGCCTACAAGATGTTCAACAAATGATCGATGAGACATCCAACTCGCTCAAATCCTCGATTGACCCACAGCCTGACAGCGCCGAACAACATGAGCCAAAATAGTTTTGACCAGGGCGAAGAGCAACCCTTTATCAGCCACCTGATTGAATTACGCAACCGGCTGTTGCGAATTGTTTTATGCGTATTAGTGGTATTTTTGGGGTTGGCCTCATACGCCAATGAAATCTATAGCCTGCTGGCCGGCCCCCTGATGAAGCACATGCCGAAAAATAGCACGATGATCGCTATTGATGTGGCCTCCCCGTTTTTCACGCCGTTTAAACTGGCGCTGATCCTCGCGGTTTTTATTTCCGTCCCCTACATTCTTTACCAGTTCTGGGCGTTCGTGGCTCCCGGCTTGTATAAACGGGAGCGACGCATGATTTTGCCGTTGCTGATTGCCAGCACCCTGCTGTTTTACTTGGGCGTAGCCTTTGCCTACTTCGTGGTTTTCCCGCTGGTGTTCGGCTTTTTGACCGCCGCCGCACCCGAAGGCGTAGCGGTAATGACCGATATTGCCAAGTATCTCGATTTTGTTTTAGCCCTGTTTTTCGCATTCGGCGTTTGTTTTGAAGTGCCGATATTCACCATCGTATTGGTCTGGACCGGACTGGTAACCCCCGAAGACCTCGCCGACAAACGCCCTTATGTGATCGTCGGCGCATTTATCATCGGGGCCGTTTTAACCCCCCCCGATGCGATCTCGCAAACATTACTAGCGGTACCGATGTGGATGCTGTTCGAGCTGGGCCTGTTATGTTCAAGGCTTTTTACGCCCAAGCCTGACAGCGATTACCCAGCACCCGACGGCGCAGAAATGGAAGAGCGGCAGGATAAGATTGAACGACAAGAAGACGAGTAATTTCGATAAATAATAAAAACTTCAACTCACCGCAGAGGCATCGAGAAACATGGCTGACCTTCAAAATACTATCAATAAAGCCGGTATATTATCCAGCAAGGCCAGGACTATCGGTATCGCTGCCGCACTAATCATCGGCGGCCCGTGGCTGATTTCCAATTCGGTGGAAATGCTGGACTCGACGGAAATCATGGTTATTCAATATCCCAACGGCACTTTGCTGGCCGCTGTGGAACCGGGTTGGTATGGACAATGGTTCGGCTCGGTAACGAAATACCCGTTACGCTCGCAATTTTCATTTTCATCGGCCTTGGATCAGGGCGCGGCCCAAAATGAGAGCCTTAAATTACGCTTCAATGATGGCGGCCATGCCAATGTATCCGGCGTGGTGTCCTGGGAAATGCCGGTAGATCACGATCATTTGATCATGATTCACCGAAAATTCGGCAACACTAAATCTGTTGAACAGCAAATCATCAGACCCACACTGGAATCGGCCGCCTATACGTCCGGTCCTCTGATGTCCTCAACAGAATCTGCCGCTGAAAAACGCAATCTACTGCTTCAATACATGCAGGATCAGGCGAAAAACGGCACTTATCAAACTCGCACCGTATCGATTAAAGTACCTGACCCACTGACCGGGGTTGAAAAAACGGTGAACGCCGCTGAAATTGTCATGACGGGAGGAATCCCGGTTCGGGAGCAAGAAAGTTCGACCAAGGTGTTCGGCATTAACCTGCTGCCGATGACCATTAATCAAATCAAATACGATGACGCCATTGAGTCGCAAATCACTCAAAGACAAGTGTCTATCCAAGGCGTCCAGATTGCCCAGGCAAACGCCT
>DATBQC010000677.1:0-1817 GCA_036561065.1 Methylobacter sp.
ACCCGGCCGATTTTTCACAAGCTCGACGAGACCATTCGCGGCCATGTGTCGTGCAGCTTCCTCGCCTTGGTGCTGAAGAAAGAGCTGGAGGATCGCATCGCCACGCTCGGCCAGGAGGGTTCCTGGCCGGACATCCTCGCCGATCTCGACTCGTTGACCGAGACCGAGGTCGAACATGACGGCAAACGCTTTCCGTTACGCACGCCGCCGCGTCCCGCCGCCAGTCTCGCCCTGCGCGCCGCCGGCGTCGCCTTGCCGCCAACCGTGCGGCAACTCGCCGACGTCTGATCCCAACCCACGCCGCCAATCACCGAAAATGTAGTGCCAAACCGTTTTTCCAGAACGGTTTATGCCGCATGATCAATGCCTTGCAGATTCGAACTGTAGAAGATCAGTCTAAATCTCGAATTCGTCGCCGGTATGGCGTCAGCCTACTCCTACCCTCGTGTATCCGTGCGCTGGTGCCCTGCATCAACTGGTGCCGGTCTCTCTGGACCTATAGCGAAGGCAATTTCCTCACATTATTAAGAAGTCGGCGCCCCCCGGCAGATAAATTAGTATAGTCTATAGGGGTAACTTAAATTTTGTAACTATATTTTCTAAATTTTTTGGTGCGGCGAGAATATTATATGTATATGTCCTTTGGGGCAGCTTGACGGCAGGCTTCAAATACGCAGACTGGTCGTAGAAAAATACATATTTATTCTTACCCCTGATAATTTCATATATATGATAGTCGCTACGAAATATAGCACTAGCCCCGCCTAAGTTTTCAAATTCAACGAACGACGATGGCGATATCTCAAGCATAATAAATGGCCTGCATGTATCTATAGTTTTCCTTAGGCCAGAAATAACTTTAGGCTCCAGCCCCTCCACATCTATCTTTATAAGATCGACACGGGTTATTCCGCTCTCTTCGACCCAATCTTCTCCTTTTCGTATTCGAAGCGTTTCATAAAATTTGCTGAACGGATCGTGGTCGCTTCTAAAGGAACCCGTCGCATTGTTCTGCGCCTCTTGGTCCAAGTAGAAGTCCTCAGCTCCATTTTCATCACTTAATCCGAACGGAAGAAACGTTACATTGCTAAGTAAATTCTCTTGAATACGGGATTCTGCTACCCTTCGTACTAAGGACAATGGATCGAAGGCGTACACTTTCGATGAATGCGCGGCTAATATGAGCAGATGTTGGCCGGTGTTGCACCCAATATCGAAAGATACGCACTGATCAATCTGAGATGATATCGCCGTTAATAAGTCGAGCTCTTGAGACTCATACGCACCATAATAATATACAATATAATCAAGCGCGTTTCTGAAGTTACCCCTAAATATCAGCCCCCTTAAAAAAACAGAAAATTCTGCATCTGGTGATTTGCTGGGAGGGAAAAACCACTCAACAATACGATGCCTTATCCCGGGCCGTATAAATCTTAAATTGCCGAACTGTCGGGCTAGCTTCATTCCTCTGGTGGGGAATTTGGGTTCCATTGCTAGCTCTCCATGTCTCAGGTGACCGCGGTGCAAACCGGCTTACAACAGCACCAAAGCTTTTAATCATGGCATTTATGCGCCGCCCTTACGCTAGAGGGGCGCGGCCATCGCGCGCCCTTCGCAGTAGCGGGGCGAGATTCGCATTCTCCACATATCGCCCCACGACATTCATCGGTTTCCAGCCGCCGGCCTGCATGATTGGCAATACGCCCAGCCCCGACAGAATCAGGTCTTGCGCGGCGCCGACGCGCATCGAATGACCGGACAAATGTTCGATCGCTTGCGCCGATAGACCGGCTGCCCGCGCGGCTTGTTTTAGA
>DATBQC010000678.1:0-1635 GCA_036561065.1 Methylobacter sp.
ACCTTGTTGAATCTTGGCGATGTCACGTAAATAAACAGGTGTGCCATTGACGGTTTTTACGACTATCTGACCAAGTTCTGTTTCGTTCTTGATCAAGCCTAAACCCCGGACTAAAAATTGCTCTTGCCCAATATCAACATATTGCCCACCGACTTGACGGTTATTTACACCCACCGTTTCCAATACTTCTTTGAAAGTGAGGCCGTATTTTGCAAACGCCTGAGGATCGAGCACGATTTGATATTGACGTTCTTGACCACCCCACGACATCACATCATCCACACCTGGTGCAGTTCGCAGAATTAAACGTATGGACCAATCTTGTAAAGTCCGCAGATCCATGTCTGACGCCAAGTCTTTTGATTCGTCAGATTTAAGGGTATCTGATGATTTGAGTTTTGCTGCCTCTAGCTTCTCTTCAGCGCGTTCCACTGTGTACCAGAATACCTGACCCAAACCAGAAGTATTTGGCCCCATTTCCGGTACTCCATAGCCCGCTGGTAAACGGCCTGAAACTTCCTGCAATCGCTCTGCAACTAAACGCCTGGCAAAGTAAATATCCATATTGTCTTCAAAATAGACGGCAACATAGGACAAGCCAAACAAACTGATTGAGCGAATTTCCTGCACTTTGGGCAAGCCAGCCAATGCCGACTCAATAGGGAATGAAAGTAACTGCTCTACGTCTTCAGAAGCCAAGCCAGGCGACTCCGTATAAACGTTAACTTGTATTGGAGTAACATCCGGAAAAGCATCCACCGGTACTTTTTTCCAGGCACGGATGCCCAGGCCTGCGACGACGATAAATAAAATAATGACGAGTAATTTGTAACGCAATGAAGCGTCTATGATTGAATTTAGCATGATGTTTTCCCCTTAATCCGCATCGCCGATTTGCGATTTCAATTGACGCGACTTGAGGGCATATGCACCTGAAATAACGACCTGTTCACCTGATTTCAATCCTGAAACTATCACCACGCCTTTGTTCAATTGCTCTCCAACTTCTACAGGGCGGGCTTCAAAACCATTCTCGGTTTGTATATAAACGATCGATTGGCCTTGCACTAGTAATACAGCCTCTTGCGGCAATACCAGAGCCTCGCGTGTACCGGATAGATCAATTGCCACGCGGGCAAACATATCAATGCGCAGTTTTTTATCGGGGTTGGGCAGTTCTACGCGCGCTTTGACTGTGCGTGTCTGCTTGTCGAACTGGCTTGAGATATAGCCCACCTTGCCCTTGAATGACTCATTGGGAAAAGAAGTCACAGTAACGGTAGCAGGCGACCCAATAGCGAGTTTGCCCAGGTCTTTCTCGGAAACATCGGCTTCGATCCAGACAGTATTCAAGTCTGCGACCGTGAATAGATTGCTGTCCGATTTAGCTTGCTCGCCCAACACAGCATCTTTTTCAATGACCGTACCGGAAAATGGCGCAGTCACGACAAAACTGGAGCTGCCTGAACCTGATAACCCGCCGAGCATGCGCATGTGCTCTGCGCTTCCACGCGCAGATGCCTGCGCACGGTCATAGGCAGATTTTGCTTCGAGCCATTGCTTCTGCGGAATGACTTCTTCCCGATACAGACGGTCGGAGCGCTGGAAATTTGCTTCCGACAGCCTCAGTTCGCT